>CAZOEC010000008.1:0-63906 GCA_964578635.1 uncultured Pseudomonas sp. | reverse complement strand
GTCATCTTGTGCAGCTCGGGCATGCCGTTGCTGCGCGGGCCCTGGAAGCGCATCACCGCGACGAAGTCGCGCTCCAGCTCGCCGGCCTTGAAGGCATCGGCCAGCTGCTGCTGATCTTCGAAGACCAAGGCCGGGGCCTCGACCAACTGGTGTTCCAGGGCCACGGCGGAGACCTTCATCACCCCGCGACCGAGGTTGCCCTGCATCAGGCGCAGGCCGCCTTCGGCGGAGAAGGGATTGGCCACCGGGCGCAGCACGCTTTCATCGTGGCTCTTGCTCGGGCCGTCGCGCCAGACCAGCTTGCCGTCTTCGAGGAAGGGCTCGCGGGTATAGCGCGAGAGGCCATGCCCGGCCACGGTGTTGACGTTTTCGTGCAGCAGCCCGGCATCGAGCAGCTCGCGAATCAGGAAGGCCATGCCGCCGGCCGCCTGGAAGTGGTTGATATCGGCCTTGCCGTTGGGATAGACGTGGGCCAGGGTCGGGGTCACGGCGGACAGGTCGGCCATGTCCTGCCAGGTCAGCTGGATCCCGGCAGCGCGGGCGATGGCCGGCATATGCAGGGTGTGGTTGGTGGAGCCGCCGGTGGCGCTCAGGGCGATGATGGAATTGACCAGGCAGCGCTCGTCGACGATCTCGCCCAGCGGCATAAACTGCCCGCTCTGCTTGGTCAGACGGGTGACCTGCTGCGCCGCCTCGTGGGTCAGGGCATCGCGCAGCGGCGTATTGGGGTTGATAAAGGACGCGCCCGGCAGGTGCAGGCCCATCACTTCCATCAACAGCTGGTTGGTGTTGGCGGTGCCGTAGAAGGTGCAGGTGCCGGGGCTGTGGTAGGCGGCCATTTCGGCCTCCAGCAGCTCGTCGCGGCTGGCCTTGCCCTCGGCATAGCGCTGGCGCACGTCGGCCTTTTCCTTGTTCGACAGCCCGGAAGGCATGGGTCCGGCCGGCACGAACAGGCTCGGCAGATGACCAAAACGCAGCGCGCCCATCAGCAGGCCGGGGACGATCTTGTCGCAAATCCCCAGGTACAACGCGGCGTCGAACATGTTGTGCGACAGCGCCACCGCGGTGGCCATGGCAATCACTTCGCGGCTGGCGATGCCCAGCTCCATGCCCGGCTCGCCCTGGGTCACGCCATCGCACATGGCCGGCACGCCGCCGGCGAACTGGCCCACCGAGCCGATTTCGCGCAGGGCCTGTTTGAGCTGCTCCGGGTAATCCTGATAGGGCTGGTGAGCCGAGAGCATGTCGTTATAAGAAGAAACAATCGCCACGTTGGCCGCATTCATCAGACGCAGGGCCTGCTTATCCTCGCTGCCGCAGCCGGCCACACCGTGGGCGAAATTGGCGCATTGCAGCTTGCCACGCTGCGGACCTTCGCTGGCCGCCGCGCGAATCATCGCCAGATAGGGCTCGCGCGTGGCGCGGCTGCGGGCGATCAGGCGGTCGGTTACCTCAAGTACGCGGGGATGCATGTGGTTGACTCCAGGCTGGTGGATGGCAATATTTTGTACTTAATACAAAAATACTGCCACTTAAAACACTTGATTTCTATCCCCACGGGAATAATCTTGTAATTCCAACAACAAAACAAAGAACGGACCTCAGCCATGACTATCCGCATCGCCATCAACGGCTTCGGCCGTATCGGCCGCAATGTGCTTCGCGCCCTCTACTGCCAAGACTACCGCCAACAGCTGCAGGTGGTCGCCATCAATGACCTGGGCGACAGCGCGATCAATGCCCATCTACTCAAGTACGACAGCGTGCACGGGATTTTCGACGGCAACGTGGAAAGCGATGGCGAAAGCCTCACGGTCAACGGCGACCGCATCGCCGTCAGCGCCATTCGCAACCCAGCCGAGCTGCCCTGGCAGGCGCTCGGGGTCGATGTGGTCTTCGAGTGTACCGGGCTGTTTACCGAACGCAGCAAGGCCGCCGCCCACCTCACCGCCGGTGCGCGCAGGGTGATCATCTCGGCACCGGCCAAGGGGGCCGACGCCACCATCGTCTACGGCGTCAATCACGACATCCTGCGTTCCTCCATGCAGATCATCTCCAACGCCTCCTGCACCACCAACTGCCTGGCCCCGGTGGCCCAGGCGCTGCAGCGCGAGCTGGGCATCGAGCACGGCCTGATGACCACCATCCACGCCTACACCAACGATCAGAACCTCTCCGACGTCTACCACAGCGACCCCTATCGGGCGCGCTCGGCCACCCAGTCGATGATTCCGACCCAGACCGGTGCCGCCGAAGCGGTGGGCCTGGTGCTGCAGGAACTGGCCGGCAAACTGACCGGTATGGCCGTGCGCGTGCCGGTGATCAATGTCTCGCTGGTCGACCTGACCCTGCAGGTCAAGCGCGACACCAGCGCGGAGGAAATCAACCAGCTGCTGCTGAACGCCAGCCGCACCTCGCCGGTGCTGGGCTACAACAACCTGCCGCTGGTGTCCTGCGACTTCAACCACAACCCGCTGTCGTCGATCTTCGACGCCAACCACACCAAGGTCAGCGGCCGGCTGGTGAAAGTCATGGCCTGGTACGACAACGAATGGGGCTTTTCCAATCGCATGCTCGATACCTGCCTGGCGCTGCATAACGCGGCTTGAAGGCAATTGTGAGCGGCACCTCTATCAGTGTAGGAGCCAGCTTGCTGGCGATTCGTTTGATCTACAAAGATCGCCAGCAAGGACTAGGCGTCCCCCTGACTCCTACCAAGCGCATCATTGCTGCAATTGCGTAGCCCAGATGCGATCCGCGATCGGCAATTCCGCAGATTGCATCCAGGCTACCAGGCATGCCGAGTCCGACCGATTACCCGCTCAGCTAGCGGGACCAGGAACCCATCATGAGCCGTATCAGCTTTACCACCGCCACCCTGCCCGAGCGCAAACGCATTGCCCTGGTGGCCCACGACCACTGCAAGGAGTTCCTGCTCGACTGGAGCGAACGCCAGCGCGAAAAGCTGGCGCGGCATCATCTGCTGGCCACCGGCACCACCGGCCTGCTGCTGGGCCGTCGCCTCGGTTTGCCGATCGAATGCATGATCAGCGGCCCCCTCGGCGGCGACCAGCAGCTGGGCGCGCGTATCGCCGAGCAGCGGGTGGATATGCTGGTGTTCTTCTGGGACCCCTTCGAGCAGCAGCCTCACGACCCGGATATCAAGGCCCTGCTGCGCGTGGCAGCGGTGTGGAATATCCCCGTGGCCTGCAACGAGAGCAGCGCCGACTATATGCTCGGCAGCGCGCTGCTGGACCAGGCCCACGACTATCGCGTGCCGGACTACCAGACCTATCTGGATAACCGCCAATAACAGCCTGTTAGCCGCCCTCTCGCACCTCATGCGAGAGGCAACAGTCGCGACTGTCCAGCGCTTCCAGCAGCCGGCAATGTTCGGCCTCGGCGCTGGTGCAGCCGGCGAGTTTGCTCAGCTCGGCTTTCATCTTCTGCAGATCGCGAATCCGCGCATCGATGGTCTGCAAATGCGCCTGCACCAACTGGTCAGCTTCCGCACAGGGGCTGTGGGGTTGCGCGGCCAGGCCGAGCAAGGTGCGAATCTCATCCAGGCTGAAGCCCAGCTCGCGACCGCGGCGGATAAAGCGCACCCGGCGGATATCGGCGTCCTCGTAATGGCGATATCCCGAGGCGCTGCGCTTGGGCTTCGGCAGCAGTTCACTGCGCTCGTAGAAACGAATGGTCTCCAGATTGACCCCGCTCTCGCGGCTCAACCCACTGATGGTCAGCGGCTTAGCCATGGCTTGACTCCGTAGTGACTACAGGGTTTAGCGTACTGCCCATACCTTCTCAGGAGAAGCCTAATGGGCGTCAATTGCTGCAACAGCGCATCGAGCTGCGAAACCACCCGTACCAGCAAACGCTACCGCAAGATTCTCTGGGTCGCCCTGGTGGTCAACCTGGGCATGTTCGGCGTGGAAATCGTCGCCGGCATGCGCGCCGGTTCGGTATCGCTGCTGGCGGACTCGCTGGACTTTCTCGGCGACGCCGCCAACTACGGCATCAGCCTGTGGGTACTGGGCATGAGCCTGACCCTGCGCGCCAGGGCCTCGCTATTCAAAGCCCTGTCCATGCTGGTGTTCGGCATCGGGGTGCTGATCGCGGCAATCTGGCACCTGCTCAGCGGCCAGGTGCCGGATGCACCCACCATGGGGCTGGTCGGCACCCTGGCGCTGCTGGCCAACGTGGGTGTGGCCGCCCTGCTCTACGCCTACCGCGAAGGCGACAGCAATATGCGCAGCGTCTGGCTGTGCTCGCGCAACGACGCCCTGGGCAATATCGCCGTGCTGTTCGCTGCCCTCGGCGTGTTCGGCACCGGCAGCGCCTGGCCGGACCTGCTGGTGGCCAGCATCATGGCCGGCCTGGCGGTTACCTCGTCCTATCAGGTGATGCGCCATGCGCGCCAGGAACTGGCCGAGGAAGCCGCGGCCTGAACGATCACGCCAGGGCTAGGCCTCAAGCAACTGACCGGCGAGGTAGTCGAGAAAGCAGGCGATGCGCGAGGCCAGCGCGGTATTGCGGTAGTACACCCCATGGATCGGCTGGCGCACCTCGACCGTATACGGCAACAGAAGCTGCACCAGCTCGCCGCGGGCACGGTCGGCGCGGGTCATAAAATCCGCCAGGCAGACAATACCGGCACCGGCCAGGGCCAGCTGGCGCAGGGTCTCGCCGCTGGACGCGCTAAGACTCGGGGTGATGCTGTAGGCGTCGCCAAGGGCATGGCGCAGTGGCCACTGGTTAAGGCTGTCGGGCTGGGTAAAGCCGAGCAGACTGTGGCAGCTCAGCTCCTCGACGCTTTTCGGCGTGCCATGCGCCTTGAGATAGGCCGGACTGGCAAGCACACGCAGGCAGTTGCTGCCCAGCGGCCGCGCATGCAGGGTCGAGTCGCGCAACGGGCCGATGCGGATGGCGATATCGGTGCGCTGTTCCAGCAGATCGATGATCTGGTCGCTGCTGTGCAGTTCCAACTGGATATCCGGGTACTGCGCGCGAAAGCCCGCGATCAATGGCACCACGGCATGCAGCATAAAAGGCGCGGCGGCATTCACCCGCAAACGCCCGGCGGGCTTCTGCCGGCGCAGCTTCATCTGCTCCTCGGCATCCTCCACCGCATCAAGAATTTTGCGCGCCTGAGCCAGAAAGGCCTGGCCCTCCTCGGTCAGTTCCAGGCGGCGCGTGGTGCGGCGCAGCAGGGTGACATCGAGCTTGTTTTCCAGCCGGCTGAGGGCGCGGCTGACGCCTGAGGCGGTCTGCGTCAGCTGCTCGGCGGCGGCACTGATCGAACCGCTGTCCACCACGCGAACAAAGGCTTGTAGTTCATCCAGGGTCGTTTTCATTCGTGCATATTAGTCAAATATCCCATCCGGTAAATCGCATTTATCCGCATTAATCTGCCGGAAACACGCTACCTCGGGCGGCCCCTATACAGCACTCAGAAATCCACCTTGCCGCGCCCTGCCTTGATCGTGCCACGAATGCTCTTGCCTTCCAGGCGGCGCTTCTTCGAACCCAGGGTCGGCTTGGTCGGGCGGCGGGCCTTTTCGGTTTTAACGGCGCTGCGAATCAGCTCGGCCAGGCGCTCCAGGGCATCGGCGCGGTTCTGCTCCTGGGTGCGGTACTGCTGTGCCTTGATCACCACCACGCCTTCGGCGGTGATACGACTGTCACGCAACGTCAGCAAGCGCTCCTTGTAGAACGGCGGCAGGCTGGAAGCCTGGATATCGAAGCGCAGATGTATCGCACTGGACACCTTGTTGACGTTCTGCCCGCCCGCGCCTTGGGCGCGGATGGCGGTCAGCTCGATTTCAGCGTCAGGCAGATGAACGCTGTTGGAAATGATCAGCATGCTATGAGGAACCAAGAGTAACGATGGGGCACAGGATAACTCGCCCGTCTTATCAAATAGCGGATTTGGCTTGATATATGGAAAGAGGCAGTTCTGTAACCCGAATGGCAGTGCTCGCCCAATGTGGAAGTCCAAGCGGTGTGAGAATCAATTGGCTGCTTTGCACCGCCCCCCGCCTACGCGGGTTTCTCAACTGCATACCGCCACCCGAAGCGATCCCCTAGCGATGTTCGGCCATCCGTAAAAAGGCACCTCATCGACCCTCTCTGCAATAGCCAGGTAACGTCGTTAGAGGCCTTTGCCCAGCACCTGCCCGTTAACGGTTTTACCGTACAGAAGCCCGGCAAGGGGCCAGCAAAAGTCGTTCATAAAGCCTCCACATCACGTGCTCGATAACGACGCTGGGCCGCCTGGTGGTGGTTTGACGATTCGCGGACAGTCCCAAAGTCTGATTCAGCGAAGCAGGACGAGGAACAGTTTGCTGTTGTTGAACCTCCATTTCAGCCAGCAGTGACAGGTTCGTCTTGAACGGTGTATTGACCTTGGCCGAATGGCTAAAAATCGATACCAGCTTGCGCGTTATGCCTGCCATTTGAAGACAATTTTCGGATTTATCTTCTTTAGCCGACTGCAGTGGGGCGGCTTCGGCCAGGCACGCCTTGTGAGAAGTCCATCCTACGGGCTGCTGGCCCCCGTCAATACCAGTAGATCGATGACCATCAGGTCGCGTCGTCAGCGTTGACGACGAAATAAGCGCTCGGGGAGGCGACTTGCAGCTGCGCTGCCAGCACGGATCACAGCACTAATTGCCGGCAATTTCGGCAAATTCCGCGTGCTGTGTACGCGAACGGACAGAACTCCTTGGCGATTCTCGCCATCATGCAGTGGTGCTGGCAAAGGCCTGGAAGGGATTGCCATGCCGTTGCTCAAAGGGTGCTATGTCGATCTCCACTCATCCGCGCGAAAATCACTTGCTGGCTGCCCTGCCTGGCAACGATCTAGCGTGCCTGCTGCCTTTTCTCGAGCTTGTTCCCTTGCTCGCGGGCACGGTGCTGTACGAGCCCGGTGAGCCGATGCGCTATCTCTACTTCCCAACCAACGCCATCGTTTCGCTGCTGTACAGCGTCGAAGATGGCTCGTCGGTCGAGATCGCCATCGTCGGCAATGAAGGGGTGGTTGGCCTGGCCATGTATATGGGCGGCGAGACCACCCTAAGCCGAGCCGTCGTGCAGAGCAGCGGCTCGGCCTACCGCATGAAGGGGCAGGTGCTCAAGTCACCCTTCGATCACGCAGGCGCGTTGCAGCAATTGCTCCTGCGCTACACCCAGGCGCTGCTAACGCAGATGGCCCAGCGCCTGGTCTGTACCCGTGCGCATTCGCTGGATCAGCAATTCTGCCGCTGGCTGCTGCAGTACTTTGATCACTTGCCGGCTAATACCCTGCAAATGACCCAAGAGTTGATTGCCAGTCTGCTTGGGGTAAGGCGCGGCGGCGTGTCCGAAATGGCCGGCAGTCTGCAGCGTGCCGGGATCATCAGCTATCGCCGCGGCTGCATTACCCTGCTCAATCGGCCGGAGCTGGAAGGGCGTTCCTGCGAGTGTTACGAGGTGGTCAAAGATGAGTTCGAGCGTTTGTTCCCACGAGCTCTGCGAGTCCCGTTTCACTCCGGCGATTACTGCTCCAGTGGCAACCACTAAGCGTCAGCGTGCCAACAGAAACAGGCGTTGTCCAAGTGTCCCGTCGGCCACCAGCGGTAAGTGAAAACCAGGTGCCATCCTAAGGACTGATCGCCATCTGTTCAGTCGTGCTCTGCCCTCTTCTAAGCGCGAGTGCCTGGGGTGTCGCGAACATTCTCCTTCTGCAGGATCATCGACGCTTCGTTGTAGGCATGCTGGAAGGCGCTGCCGCCGATCCACTCCACTGCCGTGTCCTCGTCTTCATCGTGGAATATCCCACGATAGGTGATCAGCAGGCCCATCATAAAGTCAGTCGCCGCGTCTTCCGCGTCTTTGGCGACCACCAGCTCCAGCATCGGGTATTGCAGGAACACCAGGCATATCGCCCGAAAAATCGGGGACATAGCATAAATACTTACCGGTTTTCACCGGCCCTTGCGGTTCAACAACGATCATTACTGAGTACTGGCCCGGATTTATTACAGGGCAGCTTATCCCTAGCCACACAGACTGCCAGGGCTCGCCCTTATCGCTTTGCGCACTAGAAGCAACCCTGCCATATGGCATAAAACAGTCCGGCGGCCTTGCACCGCTTCCGCGCACCTACTGCCCGCTGGCTTGCACATAGCGCCGCTGAATGCGCGCCAGCTCGCCCGAGTGGCGCAGCTGTTCCAGGGCACCGGCCCAGGCGGTGACCAGTTCGTCGTCACAGTCGCGGCTGAAGGCGATGTACAGCGAAGCACGATAGATTTCGATGGGAATCCTGCGCAGCGTGCCGGGGGCGATATTCAACTGGCGGCTGTAGTACGCCACCCCGGCATCGGTGTCGCCGATGATGATGCCGGTGCGCCCGGCCAGCAGCATGCGGTAGAGCTGCAGGTTCACGGTTGCACTTGTGTCGAGGTTGTTGAAGCCCAGCGACTGCAGCATCTTGGGTACCAGGCCGGCATGGCGTGTGGTGATCTGCGGGGCGCGCAGCAGTTGCTCCAGGGAATTCACCGGCTGCGGCGCACTGGCCAGCTGGTAGGGGTGGATGGACTCCTCCACTATGGGGCCGACCCACTTGTACCAAGGCTCGCGCTCCGCCGTGCGAAACAGCGAGTACATGATGGTCTTAGGCCGGGTCTGCAATACCTGGGTGGTTCGCATACTGGGCAGCAGCACAATCTCGAAGTCATTGCCGGTCATTGCCATGATGGTCCGCACGATCTCGGTGGCCATGCCGGTGAGCTGGTTGTTCTCCTGGTAGTTGTACGGGGCCCACTCCTCGGTAACCACCTGATACGGCTCGGCCCGGGCCAAAGTGCCGAGCAGTAGACAAAGCAGCGCTGCAGTAGATGTCGATAGCTTCACGTGTTCTGCCTGATGGGCGGTGCAGTGCTCAAGGGTGGAGCGGATAAAAAGGCCAAGCCAAGCATAGACGCTGACACCTCTCCAACACCCGGCGCACGTGCGCAGGGGGCAAGTTCGATGGCGCGGACTGCTGCTTGTTTGCTTCGCCAGCGCCTGGCTCGGCTTTAGCCGGACTGCGCACAAGCATCGCCTACCCCGCCTGCACCATCTGTACAACCTTCGTATAGGTCAGTCGAGCCTCCACTGCCTGACCTGACAGGCCGCGCGACTGCCTGAGCCCGGCAGAAAACTGCTTGGCTGCGGGCATTATGGCCATTTCCTGGACATCTGTGCAGCGCCACTACCGGCCATCTGCCATTATCGCCCACAGGCAAACAAAACCTGTACAAAATCTATTTTATGTATAAGATTTGCACAAGACAGCATTCAGCATCTTGCCGTCACCCCACCCGTCGCACGCCGCAGTAGCCCCCAGGGGCAAGAGGAGTTCATCCCATGTCATCGCAAATGAGCATCGCCCAGCGTTTGGGTCTGGGTTTCGGTCTGATTCTGTCGCTGATGATTCTGATCAGCCTGTTCGGGGTGCTGCGGGTCGGCTTTATCGACAGCACCCTGACCGAGGTCAGCGAAGGGGCTACGGTCAAGCAGCGCTATGCGATCAATTTCCGCGGCAGCGTGCATGACCGCGCCATCGCCATTCGCGACGCCGTGCTGGTGGACAACGATGCCGCCCTGAACAGCCAGCTGGGCGAAATCCAGCGCCTCGACGCCTTCTATCAGGAGTCGGCCCGGGCCATGGATAGCCTGCTGCGCGAGCAAGCACCGAGCCCCACCGAACAGCGCCTGCTCGGCGATATCAAGGCCATCGAACGCAGCACCCTGAGCCTGACCGAACGCCTGATCGCCCAGCGCCGCCAGGGCGATAGCGCGGCCACCCAGGCCCTGCTAATGGACGAGGTGTCGCCGGCCTACGGTGAGTGGCTCAAGCGCATCAACGGTTTCATCGATCACCAGGAGGAGACCATCGGCCGCGATATCGGCGCGGTGCGCGAAGCCGCCGGTGGCTTTCGCCTGCTGATTCTGCTGGTTACCGCCGCGGCTATTCTGCTCAGTGCCGGCGTCTCCCTGCTGATCATCAATCAGCTGAAATCCACCCTGGGAGCCGAGCCCCATGAAGTGGCCCGGGTCATTCATCGCCTGGCCGATGGCGAACTCAACCAGCGCATCCAGACCCGCTACCCGGATAGTGTCATGGGTGCCCTGCAGGACATGGTCAAGCATCTGGCCGAGACCATCACCCAGGTGCGCAGCGCCGCCGGCGAGTTGACCCTGTCCTCCGACCAGCTGCTGACCACCTCGGCCAGCAACAATCGGCAGATCCGCCTGCAATCCAGCGAAGCCGAGCAGATGGCCACCGCCATCAACCAGATGGCCGCCACCGTTAACGAAGTGGCCAGTTACGCCGCCAGTGCCGCCTCCGCCACCCGTAGCGCCGACAACGAAGTGGCCACCGGCAACCGCGTGGTCAGCGAAACCGCCAGCGCCATCCAGAACCTGGCGAAAACCCTGGAAAGCGCCGCCCAGAGCGTGCAACAGGTGTCCACTGACAGCGAGAGCATCGAGAAGATCATCGAAGTGATTACCTCGATCGCCGAGCAGACCAACCTGCTGGCACTCAACGCCGCCATCGAAGCGGCCCGCGCCGGCGAACATGGCCGCGGCTTCGCCGTGGTGGCCGACGAGGTGCGTTCCCTGGCCACCCGCACCCAGGACTCGACCCGGGAAATCCGCGGCATGATCGGCAAGCTGCAGGAAGGTGCCGGCAAGGCCGCCGAGGTGATGCGCAGCAGCCGTCAACTGGCTCAGCAGACCGTCGAGCAGACCGCCGTGGCGGAAAGTGCACTGAACAAGATCAGCACCGAGGTCACCGCCATCAACGACATGAACGCGCAGATCGCCAGCGCCTCGGAAGAACAGAGCGCGGTGGCCGAAGAGGTCAACCAGAACATCAACCGCATCCACAATGCCACCCTGGAAACCTCGGCCGGCTCCGAGCAGGTGGCCTCCTCCAGCCGCGAACTGGCCACCCTGGCCAATCGCCTGACCGAGAAGGTCAGCTTCTTCAAGCTCTGACAGGCGACTGCAAAACCCTGCTCAAGCCGGGAGGGTGAGCGCCCTCCCGGCCATGGTCGTGGGCGTCAGCGGGACGTTCGTCGCGACCGCGCAAGCAAACCGTCCGATTAAGCATTTTCATCGCAACACGATAGTGGCCAAGTGATAGCATTGCCGCCCTGTTCGACAATCCGACCATCGCGTCTTAACTTAAGCAACGCCCTCTATTTCCGGGAGCCCCCATGACCCTATCCAGACTCCGTCTGCCCCTGGCCCTGTCCGCCCTGTTGCTGAGCGCTACGCTGCAGGCGGATCCGTCCTGGCAGAACCAGCCGGCCAATCCCGTGATTCTCACCGTGAGTGGCGAACTGGAGTGCTGCCCCGATGGCACGGCCTATTTCGACCTGGAACGCCTGGATGCCCTGGCGCAAACCACAGTCAAGACCATCACCCCCTGGACCGAGGCCGAGGAAAGCTTCCAGGGCGTGCGCCTGGACCAGCTGCTGACGGCCCTGGGAGCCCAGGGCACCCAGCTGGAGGCCGTGGCCCTGAACGACTACAGCACCCGCTTCACCACCCAGGCGCTGCTGCAGTATCCGGTCATACTCGCCACCCGCAAGGAAGGCCAGCTGATGCGCGTGCGCGACAAGGGCCCGATCTGGATCATCTACCCCTTGAGCGACTACCCGGCCCTGCGCAAGGAGGAACATCACCATGCCATGGTCTGGCAGCTCAAAGCCCTGAGCGTGAGCCGGTAAAGCCGGATGAGACGATTGCGCTACCTGTTTCTCTTGCTGGTCACCCTTGGTTTTGCGGTAGGCATCATCGCATCCCTGATCAACAACGAACGCAGTGCCCAGCTGACCGCTACCCGCATCCAGCTCTCGGCCTGGTCGCTGGCGCAACTCGAACATGAATTTATCCGTTTCCACACCTCCATGCGCCTGTTCCAGGCCGGGGCCCTGCCCGCTTCGCGCCTGCAGCTCGACTACGACCTGCTGTGGAACCGCCTCGAGGTCTTTCTCAACGGCGACGAGAATCTGGCCATTCGCCAGCGTTTCGGCGCAGAAAAGATCGCCCAGGATCTGCTCGCCCAGCTGCAGCAGGATGAGGCCCTGCTGTTCGCCCCAGAGCTGCAACCCGGACCGCCGCTGGCCGCGCTGCTGGACGACTACAGCCACTACCAGCAGCCCATTCGCCAGCTGATCGTCAACAATTTCACCGGCCCCGAGGCGGCGGGCATTGTCGACGAACTGCATGAGCATCTCGGTCTGACCCAGGTTCTGCTGCTGGGCCTGCTGTTCTGTGGCGGCGGGCTGCTGCTGATGCTGTTCTTCGAGAGCCGGCGGAACAACTTCCTGGCGCGCAACGACTCCCTCACCGGGCTGCCCAACCGCCAGAGCCTGCTTGCTCTGCAGGACAAGAGCGATAGCGCGCAGCGCTACAGCGCCATCGCCGTGATCGAGATGAGCAATTTCCGCGCGGTCAACGAACATATCAGCCACGAAGCCGGCGACCAGCTGCTTAGCCGCATCGGCAGCATCCTCAACCAGCTCAAACCCCAGGGCAGCTTTATTGCCCGGGTTGGCGGCGACGAATTCATCATGACCTTCAGCCAGGCCTTCCCCGCGGAACTGGTGCTAGAAACCCTCAAGGCCCTGGCGCAAGCGCTGCACTTCGACTTCCAGAACGACAAGCAGCTGTTTCAGGTCAGCGCGCGTATTGGCGTGGTACTCAACAGCGACCAGGCGCTGGGCATAGAAAAGCTCTACTACTGCGCCACCCTGGCGGCGCGCGAACTGCGCATGAGCCATGACCAGGGCATCCAGATCTTCGACGAGGAGATCAACAGCCGTTACCTGCGCAGCCGCAACCTGCTCAGCGACCTTAAACAGGCCATCGCCGGCAAGTTTCCCGGGCTGTCGCTGCACTACCAGCCGATTCTCGGGCTCAAGCAACCCAGCATGGGGGTAGAAACCCTGCTGCGTTGGATGCACCCGCGCCTGGGTCCCATCTCGCCACTGGAAGTGGTGGAGCTGGCCGAGAACAACCAGCTGGGGCTGCAACTGGGGCACTGGATCCTGCAGCGGCTCAAGCAGGATCTGCACCGGCTGCCCGGCAAGATACGCGAACAGCTGTACTTCTCCGTCAACCTGTCGCCTTCGCAGTTCAACCCCAGGCTGCCCGGCAGCCTGAGCCAATGGCTGGCCGACGCGCCCATCGCTGCGCACCAGCTGCTGCTGGAGATGACCGAGTCGATTTCGGTGGTCAACTTCGCCGATAGCCAGAGCATTCTCGAGAGCGTCAACGCCCTGGGCATCGATATCGCCCTCGACGATTTCGGCACCGGTTACTCCTCGCTGTCCTACCTCAGCAGCCTGAAGGTGCAGCGGATCAAGATCGACAAATCCTTTATCCAGGGCATCAGCACGGACCTGCAGTTGCAACGGGTGGTGCGCAGCATCATCGAGCTGTGCCACAACTTCAACTTCAGCGTGATCTGCGAAGGCATCGAAGACAGCGCCGACGACCAGCAGGTGCGGGCGCTGGGCAGCGACTACGCCCAGGGCTACTACTACGGCAAACCCATGCCCCTGGAGGCCCTGATCGCCTGGTATGGCAACCATCACGACCCGGCCATGGCGCTGCGCCAGGGCCCTGAAGCCCCCATCAGCCAGCTGCGTCACTGAAATCTTTGCTTGAAAATTACCAGCGGCCAATTTGCAGCGGCTCGGTTAAGTTAGCGATCTGACCAACCTGAGAGCTGTCGCGATGGATTCGATTACCCAGGCCGTGCTCGGTGCCACTATCCAGGGCACCCTGCTCGGCCGCTGGCAAGGGCGCAAGGCCCTGCTTTACGGGGCCATGCTCGGCACCCTGCCGGATATGGACGTGGTAATCGACTACGGCGATGCCGTAGCCGATATGACCTACCACCGCGGCTTCAGCCATTCACTGATTGTGCTCACCGGCCTGGCTCTGCTGCTGACCTGGCTGACCCGGCGCTTTCGACACAATCCGGGCTATTCGACGCAACGGCTGTTTTTCACCCTCTGGCTGGTCCTGCTCACCCATCCGCTGCTGGATGCCTTCACCAGCTACGGCACCCAGCTGTTCTGGCCACTGATGCCGACGCCCACCGCCTGGTCGAGCATCTTTATCATCGACCCCCTCTACACCCTGCCGCTGGGCATCGCCGTGCTTATCGGCCTGCTCTATGGGCTGCGGGACAAGACGCCCAGGGCACCGGCCATCGCCCTGCTGCTGTCGACCCTGTACCTGGCCTCGACCCTGGGCGGCAAATATATGGCCGAACAACGGGTGGAGGCCGAACTGGCCCGCCAGGGCATCCAGGCCGATGCCCTGTTCAGCACGCCGACGCCGTTCAACAGCCTGTTGTGGCGGGTGATAGTGCTGGAGGGTGAGGATTATCACGAGGCCCTGGTCAGCTGGCTCGACAGCGCCCCGCCGCAACTCGGCAGGATTGCCCGCGGCACCCGGCTGGCCGAAGCCCTGGCCGACTCGCCGGCGCATGCGCGTCTGGCCTGGTTCACCGACGGCGTGCTGCGCTACGACCAGCTCGGCGATCAGTTGGTGGTAACCGATATCCGCCTGGGCATGACCGGCTTTCATCCCTTCCGCTTCGACTTCGCCACCCTGGAAGACGGCCAATGGCGCGTACACGATGAAATTCAGCGCCTGCCTTTCGAACGTGGCGATATAAACCGCCTGCAGTTGCTGCTGACACGCATCTGGCAGCCCGAAGTGAATGTGCCGCTGGTGGCCTGGGCCAACGAGCTGGGCAAACCCCTGACAGGCCATAGAGAAACGACCTGCGTGGGCAATCCGGGGTTGAAAACAGCCTGTTGATGGGCGCGGCGGCAAGGCAGGTGGGCGGAGTTCGGATGAGCGCTTGCAGAGGAACAAACCGGCCTGATTCAGGCAAGGTTGCCGAAATAACCTGATGCCTTCCGAACTAAGAAACGGGAATTATCAAACCGCCAGTTGTGCAGACTTGAATGACCCCGCCCCTCTCCCCTAAGGGGCGAGGGGACTAATCGGCGCAAACCGGACAATAGTGCGACAGTTAACGGATACATAGCCTTTTTAGGTACGGAACTGCGCGACCAGGCCCTGCAACTCGACACCCAGGCGCGCCAGTTCGGCACTGGAGGCGGCGGTCTGCTCGCTGGCGCTGGCGCTCTGCTCGCCGATATCGCGCACCCGGGTCACGCTTTCGCTGATATTTTCCGCCACCGCGCTCTGCTCTTCGGCGGCCGCGGCGATCTGCTGGTTCATCTGTTCGATGGTGCTCACCGCCAGGGTGATCCGCCCCAGGGCATCGCCCGCTTCGGCGGCCAAGGTCACGGTGCGCTGGGTCAGGCTGCGGCTGCTTTCCATCTTCTCCACCGCCCCCTTGGCCATGCGTTGCAGGCTGACGATCAGGCTTTCGATCTCTTCGGTAGAATCCTGGGCGCGTTTGGCCAGGGCCCGTACCTCATCGGCCACCACGGCAAAACCACGGCCCTGCTCGCCGGCCCGGGCCGCTTCGATGGCCGCATTGAGGGCCAGCAGATTGGTCTGCTCGGCGACATTGCGGATCACCTCCAGCACGCTGCCGATACGCGCGCTTTCCTGATTCAGCGCGGCAATGGCTTCGGCCGACTGCTCGACCTCCCGGGCCAGGCTGCCGATCTGGCTGACCGCCTGCTGCACCACGCCGTTGCCCTGCTGCGCCTCGCGGTCCGCATCGCGGGCGGCCTGGGATGCCTGTTCGGCGTTCTGCGCCACCTCCTGCACGGTCGCGGCCATCTCATGCATGGCGGTGGCGGTCTGTTCGGTTTCCATCTTCTGGTTCTGCACCCCGATGCTGGTTTGCGCGGTGATGGCCGAGAGCTGCTCGGCAGCGGCGGCAATCTGGCTGACGCCTCCACCGATACGCCCCACCAGGGTGCGCAGGCTGAGGCTCATGGCCTGCATGGCCGCCATCAGCTGGCCCACTTCATCGCGGCGATTGTGCTGCAGGTCCTGACTGAGATCGCCCTCAGCAATGCGCCGGGCAAAAGCCACGGCCTGCTGCAGCGGCGCAACAATGGAACGGGAAATCAGCAGAGCCGCCAGCATGCCCAGCACCACGGCCGCCACGCCCATGGCCCCGAGCAGCAGCAGGGCCTGGCGGCTGTCGGCGGTCATCGTCTGCTCTTCGCGGTCCTTGGCTTCCCCGGCCTGGGTCAGCACGGCACGCGCCTGCTCGACCATGGCCTGCTCACTGGCCTGGCTCTGCTCGCGCATCTGCTGGTAATTGGTAAAGGCCGTCTGGTATTGGGTCAGGGCCTGCAGGGCCGACTCGATGGCGCGCTTCTGATCGTCGTCCAGCCAGACCATCAGGCTGCGCGCGACGGTCTGCAGATCGTCGTTGATATAGGTCCATTCCTCCAGGGACTCGGCCGAGCCATCGATGATGAACTGGCTCTCATGGCCACGCAGATCGAGCATGCGCTTGCTCAGCCCGGAGGCGGTTTCCGCCAGGGTCAGCGGGTCACTGCCACGCAGCTTGTCACCGGCCAGGCGCAGCTCGCGCACGGCGTCGTACATGTCCAGCTCGATCACATCAAACTGATCGCGAGCCTCCCCCGCCGCTTCGCGCATGGTCGTGCGCGCCTGACGCGCATTGCTCAGCTGCTGAACAAAGCCATCGAACTGGCGGCGGTAATCGGCAATGGCCTGCTGCATACCCTGCAGACGGGCGCGGTCCTGGGCCGCACTGGCTTGCAGTTGCTCGGCCAACAGCGCGTCAACCTTGTCCAACTGGTCGCGCATTCGCGCCGCCGCCTCGTCGTTCTGGCGCAGGGCGAAATCCCGCTCGAAACGCCGCGCCTGGAGAATCATGCCGTCGATCGCCGACAGCCGACCGACATTCTCATGGCCCTGCAGCACCGCCTGCACCGCGAGAAAACCACTGCCGGTCACCGCGACGGTCAGCAGCAACACCAGGCCGAAACCACAGAGGAGTTTTTTCCCGACGGCAAGATCGGCGAACAGGCGGGCGGCAGATGACATGGCAATGACTCCGTTTTTATTATCGGGCGGCCTGACAGCGGCGGCTCCTTGTAATGACTGCAAGCAGTTTAGCCGCTACTCCCTGCAACCCCTGCGCCAGCCCGGGGGAAAAATCGAGATTGGAGCTGCAGGCTGCATCACAGCTGGCCTGCTACGAATCGAGGAGTGCCGATCCAACGGCGTCAGTTTGCCGGCAGACACCGCAATCGGCGACTTTCCGCCGCAACTCAGGCCCAGGTGGCGGCTTATCGCCATCATTTATATCTGCCGGCTATGATCGTAGGAGCGGGCCATGCCCGCGAAAGTATCTGGCCTCGCGTGGTTCTTGGGCATGGGACTGCGCGCCTCGCCCGTGCCTACAAGGAATTGCTGCATGCCGCACCTAACGGCTATATCGCAATGAAAAGGGGGCATGCCCTTACGGTCATGCCCCCTGCTTCGCCCGGCGTAGAACCTTTTTAACGCCCGGCCAGTACCGGCATCACCCGCGGCCGCAGCAGTTCGCCCAGCACCGTAAGCAGGCCGATGGCTCCGGCGATCCAGTACCACTGGCTGACCGGGTCGAACAGCAACCAGCCGAGGGCGTGGAGGAACACCACCATGATCAGCACCGGGCTGACATAGCGCACCATAAACAGCCAGAGGGCATAGCCCAGTGGCGGCAGGTTCAGCTCATCACGCATGATTTCGTCACGCAGGGCATAGCCCGCCAGGCAGACCAGGAAAATCCCGCCCAGGGGCATCATCCAGCGCGAGGTCAGGTAGTCCAGCCAGTCGAAGAAGTTCTTGCCCAGCGGCGTCCAACCGGCCATCAGATTGAACGAGAGCATGGCCAGCAGGCTGATCACCAGCAGTACGCCGCCAGCCAGGGCCGCGGATTTCATCCGGCTGATGCCGTGCTTCTCGTTCAGATAGGCCACCGTAGCTTCGATCATGGAAATCGCCGAGGTCAGCGCGGCAATCGACACCATGGCGAAGAACAGCACGCCGAAGGCGGTGCCAAACGGCATCTGCTGGAAGGCCAGCGGCAGGCTCATAAAGATCAGCCCCGGCCCCGCGCCCGGGCTCATGCCGTTGGCGAAGATGATCGGGAAGATCGCCAGCCCCGCCAGCAGCGCCACACAGGTATCGCACAGGGCGACGACGAAGGTGGTGCGGGCAATCGACTGGCCGTCGGGGATATAGGAGCCGTAGGTGAGAATCGCCCCGGAGGCCAGGCTCAGGGTGAAGAACGCATGGCCCAGTGCGGCCAGCAGCGCTTCGCCGGTGATTTTCGAGGCATCGAAGCTGAACAGGAAATCGAAGCCGGCGCTGAAACCGCCACTGGTAAAGGCATAGCCCACCAGAATCAGCAGCATCACGGCCAGGCCAGGCATCATCCAGCGCACGGCATTCTCGATGCCCTTCTGCACGCCTTTGGCAACGATCCACAGGGTCAGCAGCGCCACCAGCACGCTCCAGCCGCCGAGCTGCCAGGGGTCGGCGTTATGCGCCTCGAACACCCCGCCGAGGGCTTCCACACTGGTGGCAGCCAGGGAGCCGTCGAGCATTTTCACCGTATAGGCAAAGGCCCAACCGGCCACTACCACGTAGAAACACAGGATCATAAAGCCGGCCAGCATGGCCATGCCGCCGACCGCCTTCCACAGTGGGTTGCCGCCGTTTTCCTTGACCACCCGCCCTATCGCATCGATGGGGCTGCCACGGCCGCGGCGGCCAATGGCGATCTCGGTCATCATCACCGGGATACCGATGGCCAGGATGCAGGCCAGGTACATCAGTACAAAGGCACCACCGCCGTATTCGCCGGTGATGTAGGGGAATTTCCAGATATTGCCCAGGCCCACGGCGGAGCCGGTTGCAGCAAGAATAAAGCCCCAGCGCGAGAGCCAGAGGTTCTTCGGTTTTTCACGGGTCATGCGTCACCTGTTTGTTTTTATCTGTGACGAAATGGAACCCGCAGCGCTTGTGGCGCGGCGGAGTGCAAGGCATTCAGGTCGGTTTAAAGCAAGTGCGCTCGGCTATGCCGCTTTGCGCCTACCTGGGGGAGCCGGATTCGCCTGACCCTAGCGGCGGCGAAACCGGCGGGGATCACTGAGCGTCGGGTTGCACCTCCGGCGCGGCCTGTTGGAAGGCCGGCAGAGAGTCGCAACGCGCCGCCATGGCGAGAATGCGTGGGTACGCATCGAGGTCACAGTTAAAACGGCGCGCATTATACAGCTGCGGGATCAGACAGGCTTCCAGATATCCGGGTCGTTCGCCGAGCGACAGGCGATCATTGAATACCGCCAGCCCAGCCTCGACTGCAGCCAGGCCCTTGTGCAGCCAGTGCTGGTACCAGGCGTCCTTGGCCGCCTCACCCACCCCAAGCTCGCCGCTCAGGTACTGCAGCACCCGCAGGTTGTTCAACGGATGCAGGTCGCAGGCGATATGCAACGCCAGGGCACGTACCTGAGCGCGCTGCGCCGGATCGCTGGGCAGCAGCGCCGGCGTTGGAAACATTTCATCGAGGTATTCGAGAATCGCCAGCGACTGGGCGATACGCACCCCGCCGTTGCCCTTATCCACCAGCAAGGGCAGCAGCTCCTGCGGATTCAGCGCCTGATACTCGGCCGAGTGCTGCTGGCCGCCGTCCTTGACCAGGTGCACCGGCACTTGCTGGTAGGCCAGGCCCTTGAGGTTAAGCGCGATACGCACCCGGTAGGCTGCGCTGGAACGCCAGTAGCCGTAGAGCGTCAACTCAGTGTTCATAGCGCTCCACCGCCTGGTCGATAGCGCCGAACAGGCTATGGCCGGCGGCGTCGAACATCTCGATGCGCACCCGGTCACCGAACTTGAGGAACGGGGTTTTCGCCTCGCCGCTTTCGATGATTTCCAGCATGCGCTTCTCTGCCAGGCAGGAAGAACCCGCGCTGCGGTCGTAGTTCGACACGGTGCCGGAGCCGATGATGGTGCCGCAGCCCAGCGGGCGGGTCTTGGCTGCGTGGGCGACCAGGGTCGGGAAGTTGAAGGTCATGTCCACGCCGGCATCCGGCTGGCCGAACAGCGCGCCGTTGATATGCGACACCAGCGGCCGATGCACCTTGCCGTCGCGCCAGGTGTCGCCCAGCTCATCCGGAGTAATCGCCACTGGCGAGAAGCTCGACGACGGCTTGCTCTGGTAGAAGCCAAAGCCCTTGGCCAACTCACCGGGAATCAAATTACGCAGCGACACATCGTTGACCAGCATCAGCAGCTGTATATGCCCGGCGGCCTCGGCGGCGGTCGCGCCCATCGGCACGTCGTCGGTGACCACCGCGATCTCGGCTTCCAGGTCGATACCCCAGGCCTCGTCGGCCATCTGGATCGGGCTGTGCGGCGGGATAAAGCAGTCGGCACCGCCCTGGTACATCAGCGGGTCATGCCAGAAGCTTTCCGGAATCTCGGCACCACGGGCCTTGCGCACCAGCTCCACATGGTTGACGTAGGCGCTGCCATCGGCCCAGTGATAGGCGCGCGGCAATGGGCTGTGGCAGGTGGACTGATCGAAGGCAAACGCGCCCGCTTCCAGACCATCGTTCAAACGCTGATACACCGCCTCCAGCTTGGGCTTGGCCACCGCCCAGTTATCCAGCGCGGCCTGCAGGGTAACGGCAATCGCCGGGACTTTGGTAGCGCGGCTGAGGTCGCGCGATACCACGACGAGCATGCCGTCGCGGCCTTGATTCAGTGATGCGAGTTTCATCAGGATTCCTTGCCCGGCGCACGCCAGGAATTCACATATTCGGGAACATCCACACCGGCGGCGGCTTCGCCGACTTCCAGGGCGCGGCGGGTATCGATCATCACCGCCACTTCATCGATAAAGGTGGCCGGATCGGTCTGCGCCTTTTTCAGTGCTTTGGGATGCGGGCCGTGGGGGAAGCCGCACGGATGCAGGGTGACCATGCCCTGCTCAATATTGTCGCGGCTGAAGAAGTTGCCACGGTGGTAGAACAGCACTTCGTCGTAGTCATCATTGTTGTGATAGAACGGCACTTTCAGCGCGCCGGGGTCGCTTTCCACCGGGCGCGGGGTAAAGGTGCAGATCACAAAACCATTGGCGACAAAGGTGGTGTGCGCCGACGGCGGCAGGTGGTAGCGGTGGCTCATCAGCGGGCGAATATCCCGCCAGTTGAGGCGTACCACGGTGTTGTCGCCATGCCAGCCGACCACATCCAGCGGGTTGTAGGGATAGGTCACGGTGCTGATCTGGCCACGGCGCTTGATGCGAATCTGCCAGGTGTTCTCGTCCTGCTGCGCCTTGAAGGCATCGTCGATGCGCGGATGATCGAGCACCGCTGGATCGAAGATCGCCTGCGGGCCGAGCAGGCCCTTGTCCGGCAGCTGATAGGCACCGTCGGTGCTCTCGATCAGCAGCATAAAGGTCGGCTCGCTGGCCTCGATGCGCCAGGCGGTGCCGCGCGGAATCAGCAGGTAATCGCCGTCGCGGTAGGTCAAATGACCGAAATCGCAGTAGAAGTGCCCTGCTCCCTCATGGATAAACAGCAGGTCATCGCCATCGGCGTTGCGCACCAGATGGCGCATGGCTCCGTGGGTTTTCCATACGCGCAGCTTCACATCGCTGTTATGTAGGCACAGCGGCGCGGCCAGCGGGCAGTCACGCTCGCTGGAAATATCATTGAAGTTGAACGCATGCGGGCGCAGCGGCCCCTGCCAGTCGATCCAGCCGGTCGGCGGATACTTGTGATGCAGATGCGCCGTAGGGCCGAAGAAACCCTCGCGGCCCATCTCGCGTTCATAGGTGCCTTCGGGAAAGTCGCAGTGCGCCTGGCGCGAACACTCGCCTTCACGCAGGGGAAAACTGATCCAGTTACGGCTCATGGCCGGTGTCTCCTCAACTCGACAGCTGTGGCGTAGGGTGGGTTAGGCGCAAACACGGTGAGCAGGATTGCCCCCGGTAACGGTGCGCCGTAACCCACCATTGCGGTGCCGGATTAATCAGCCTTGATCACGCCGCGCTTGATCTGGTCTTCCTCGATGGACTCGAACAGCGCCTTGAAGTTGCCCTCGCCGAAGCCCTGGTTGCCCTTGCGCTGGATGATCTCGAAGAAGATCGGGCCAATCACAGTATTGGTGAAAATCTGCAGGAGGATGCCGTCATCGCCCGGCGCGCCGTCGATCAGGATATTCAGCTCACGCAGTACATCGGTCGGCTCGCCATGGCCGGCCACGCGGGTGTCGACCTTGTCGTAGTAGGTGCCGGGGGTCTGCATAAAATCCACGCCATTGGCGCGCAGCTGGCGCACGGTGGCGTAGATGTCCTCGGTACTCAGGGCGATATGCTGGATGCCCTCGCCGTGGTACTCGCGGATAAATTCTTCGATCTGCGACTTGTCGTCGGCCGACTCGTTAATCGGGATGCGGATCTTGCCGCACGGCGCGGTCATGGCCCGCGACAGCAGGCCGGTGAGTTTGCCTTCGATATCGAAGTAGCGGATCTCGCGGAAGTTGGCGATGCGCTCGTAGAAGCCCGACCACACGTCCATCTGCCCGCGCTTGACGTTGTGGGTCAGGTGGTCCAGTTCTTTCAGGCCGACCGCATTGTCGTTCGGCGTGCGCCCCTCGATATATTCGAAGTCGACGTCGTAGATGCTCTTGTCGCCGTAACGGTCCACCAGATACAGCAGCGAGCCACCGATGCCTTCCACGCAGGGGATATTCAGCTCGCCGAAGTTGGCGTGGCTGCCCACCAGCTTGGCACCCTGAGATTCCACATAAGCGGCGGCCTGGGCCGCGTTGTGCACGCGGAAGGCCATGGCGCAGGCACTCGGGCCGTGCTTTAGACCAAACTCACGTACGTGCCCGGTGGGGCTGCCATTGAGGACGAAATTGATATCGTTCTGCTGGAACAGCCAGACCTCTTTCGAGCGGTGCTTGGCGGTTTCGGTAAAACCCATGGCGGTGAACAGCTCACGCAGCTGCTGGATGCCTTCCGGGGTCGGCGCGGTGTACTCGACGAACTCGAAGCCGTCGGTGCCGATGGGGTTGTGCTGCTCGATCTTGTTCACGGCGTTCATTGCGCCTCCTCGTTGTTGTTTTGATCAGCCGCTGCGTCAGCGGGATTGACCCCATAACAACCGAGCGCAGAGCGCCAAACAAGCAGCCCCAGAGCCCCCAGCCGCGAGCCTGGCTCGAGCTTTCGGCAAGTTTTTAATACAGCCAGGAAAACAGCGCATTTGCTGACTGCAAACACCCGCCACGCGTAACGAAAAATTTACACAGCGGTTGATTTAACTGCCGGGCGCAAGGCCGCAGCGGGCCAAGGCCTATCCGCAACCCACAGCAAATCGCGGGCATGGCCCGCTCCTACGGGGAAACCCCTGACGTAGGAGCGGCGGGACGCCTAGTCCATGCCCGCGAAAAAGTGTTGCGATCAAAGAAATCGTAGGGTGGATGACGCTTCACCCATCCACCAGGGCGGTCTTGCGGTGGATGAAAAAACGTCATTCACCCTACGGTTGCCCAGCGCAGCTATCAGTGCTGTAGATGGCCGTAGAGCTTGGCATACAGCCCGCCTTCGGCGATCAGCTGCTGATGGCCACCGTCTTCGGCGATGCTGCCGCCATCGAATACCAGCACCCGATCCGCCTGCTTCACCGCACTCAGGCGGTGGGCGATGATCAGGGTGGTGCGGCCGTTGAGGAACTGGTTGAGGGCCTGGTGCAGGGCGTACTCGGTGGCGGCGTCGAGGGCCGAGGTGGCTTCGTCGAGGATTACCACCTTGGGTTCGGCCAGCACCATGCGGGCGATGGCCAGGCGTTGGCGCTGGCCGCCGGACAGGCGCACGCCGCTGCGGCCGACCATGCTGTCCAGGCCTTGCGGCAAGGCCCGGATAGTGTCGGCCAGCTGGGCAATTTCCAGGGCCCGCCAGCACCCTTCATCACTGCGCTCGCGGCCCATGCACAGGTTGGCACGCACCGTGTCGTTGAACAGCGCCGGATGCTGCAACACCACCGCGACGTTCTCGCGCACGCACTCCAGGCCGATGTCCTCCTGGCTGCTGCCGCCGAAGCGGATGGTGCCGGCCTGCGGGGTATAAAGCCCCAGCAGTAACTGCACCAGGGTGCTCTTGCCGCCGCCGCTGGCCCCGACTATGGCCACCTTCTCCCCTGGCGCGATGCTCAGGTTGAGGTGATTGAGGACCGGTTCGTCGTTGTAGGCGAAGGTCAGCCCGCTGACTTCGATACCCACGGTCTCGCGGCCCTTGAACGGGTCGACCCGCCCCGGGTAGTGCGGCTCGTCCTTGCGCGCCAGCAGCTGGTTGATCCGGGTGAGCGCACCGCCGGCGGCATAGAAGGCGTATTGCAGGCTGAGCAGCTGCTCGACCGGGCCGATCATAAACCACAGGTAACTGAACACCGCGAGCATCTGGCCGATCGACAGGTCGGAGAACAGCACGGTGAGCATGGCCGCAGCGCGGAACACGTCGATGCCGAACTGGAACAGCAGGCCGCTGGCACGGTTCGACGCATCGGTCTTCCACTGCGAGGCCATGGCGTGGTCGCGCACCTCCCGGGCCCGCCCACCGAGGCGGCCGAGGAAAAAGCCCTGACGGTTGCCGGCGCGGATTTCCTGAATCGCCTCCAGGGTTTCGGTCAGCGCCTGGGTAAAACTCGCCGTGCTGTCGTTCTCGAGTTTTTTCAGATGTTTGACCCGCTTGCCCAGCAGCACCGTGGCGTAGATCACCAGGGGGTTGAACAGGAGGATCAACAACGCCAGCTGCCAATGCATCCAGATCAGGATGGCCGAAGTGCCGGCCAGGGTCAGCACCGCCACCAGAAAGCGGCTCAGGGTCTCGCCGACAAACTTGTCCAGGGTCTCCAGGTCGGTAACCAGGTGGGTGGTCACGGTGCCGCCGCCAAGGCTTTCGTATTCACCGAGGGAGATGCGCTTGAGCCGTTCGATCAGGCGGATACGGATGCGGTAGACGATGTCCTTGGACAAACGCGCGAACAGCTTGGCCTGCAGCACGTTGAAGATCAGCGCCGAACCGCGCAGCAGCAGGGTCAGCACCAGCATCAGGCCAATATAGCCGGCAGCGGTTTGCCATTGCCCAGGCAGGAAGTTGTCCATCACCTTGAGCGCTGCATCGCCGTCCTGCAGCAGCACTTCGTCGACCAACAGCGGCAACAGCAGTGGAATCGGCACGCTGCACAGGGTGGCGAACAGCGCCACCAGATTGGCCAGGATCAGGGCTTTCTTGTGGTGCAGGGCCAGCCGGCGGATTTCCGCCCAGCTCAGGCGATCAGGCATGGGCCGCACGCTCCAGCCAGCGCGCCAACAGGGGCTGCAGCACTTCAAGGGGTTGATAGCCGTTGGTCAACAGGGCCAGCTGGCCGTTGCGTTCGGCCAACAGAGTCGGGAAGCCTGCGATGCCCAGATCCTGCACCCAGCTGACATCGGCGGCGGTGGCGTCGCGTTGCGCGGCACTGTCGAAGGCTTCGGCAAACACGATGCGCGGGATGCCGGCGCGCTCGGCCAACTCCACCAGCACGCTGGCACGGGTGACATCCACACCTTCGGTATAGAACGCGCGCTGGATCAACTGAGCCAGCGGCCAGACCATATCCGGAGCCAGGCTGCGCGCCGTGACCAGAGCGCGGCAGGCCGGCTCGGTGTCGTACACCAGGCCCTCGGGCAGGCCGGCCTCGAAGTTGAACAGCTGACCGGTGCTGGCATTGACCGCCTGCCAATAGCCCAGGTAACGCACCCGGGCGGCGGCATCGATGGCTACACCATCACGGCGCAAACCACCCAGCACCAGCTGCAGGCCGACGCCTGCCGCCGCGGCCTGCTCGGCGAGGGACTCAAGCACCGGGGCAAAGCCCCAGCACCAGGAACACATCGGGTCCATCACATAGAGCAGGCGTGTGTGCATGCTTAAGCCTCGCGCGATAGTCGGGGGTTGTAGCCCAGCGGGTGCGGCTGATTACGTGCCTTGGCCAGCTCGATCTGCCGCTGCCGCTCGCGGGCACCGGCGCGGGTTTTCTCCGGCAGCGAGTCCCAGCAATGCGGGCAGCTGACGCCCGGGGTGTAGAACTCGGACTGGCGATCTTCCACCGAAACCGGGGTGCGGCAGGCGTGGCACTGGTCGTAGTCGCCTTCGGAGAGGTCATGGCGCACCGTCACCCGGTTATCGAAGACAAAGCAGTCGCCCTGCCACTTGGTTTCTTCCTGCGGCACTTCTTCGAGGTACTTGAGAATGCCGCCCTTGAGGTGGAAAACCTCCTCAAACCCTTCACCGAGCATATAGCTGGAGGCCTTCTCGCAGCGGATACCACCGGTGCAGAACATCGCGACTTTCTTGTGCTTGGCCGGGTCGAAGTGCGCCTTGATGTAGTCGGGAAACTCGCGGAACGACTTGGTTTTCGGGTCTACCGCGCCCTCGAAGGTACCAATCGACACTTCGTAATCGTTGCGCGTATCGATCAGCAGCACTTCGGGATCTGAGATCAGTGCGTTCCAGTCCTTGGGCTCGACGTAGGTGCCGACCTTGCTGTTGGGGTCCACGCCCGGCACGCCGAGGGTGACGATTTCCTTTTTCAGCTTGACCTTGGTGCGATAGAACGGCTGCTCATCGCAATAGGATTCCTTGTGGTCGATATCGGCCAGGCGCGGGTCGAGGCCAAACCAGGCCATCAGGCCATCGATAGCGGCACGCGAGCCGGAGACGGTGCCATTGATACCTTCCTCGGCGAGCAGCAGAGTGCCCTTGATGCCGTTATCCAGCATGGCCTGCAACAGAGGCTCGCGCAGGGTGTGGAAGTCAGGCAGGGAAACGAATTTATACAGCGCGGCGACAACGATCTTGTCAGTCATAAGCAAATCCTTCAGTAGTCGCCCACGTAAAGGGCGGACCGGGATATAAAAGTGACCAGCAGCGGGTTGATAGGCTGGCGGACCACAAAAAATTGTCTGGAGCAATTTTTGACGTCGCTCCGCGACGGCCCCGCAGGGGTGGCCGCCATGGATGGCGGGCCACAAACAAAACCGCCGGCGCTAGGCCGGCGGGATGCGCAGTTTACTGCCCTTGAGAAGCGCCGTGTAGAGGCGAATTGCCTCAGTGGCCGCCCTTGCAGGTCGGCGAAGCCGGTACCACACCCTGCTGCGACCACTCGTCGGGGGTATAGGTATGCAAGGCCAGGGCGTGGATCTGGCCCATCAGCTCACCAACCGCGGCATAGGCCTTCTGATGGCGCTTGACCGCATTCAGGCCGTCAAACTGCTGGCTGACGATCACCGCCTTGTAGTGGGTTTCCAGGCCACGGCTGTGCATATGGCTTTCATCCAGCAGTTCGAGGTGCTGGGGCTGCAGCGCGCCAAGGGCCGCCTGCAACAGATCGATTTTCGGCATCAGAGCGCTCCCGTTACGGCGTCTTTGGGGTCAGTTTGGCGGTCATCTCCGCCAGCAGCTGGTTGACCTTGGGCACCGCGCTTTCCAGCTTGCTCTGAGTCAGTTGCGCCGACTGCGCGGTCAGGGACGGCATCTGTTCCAGGACCTTCTTGCCCAGAGGCGACTCGTAGAAGGCGATCAGGTCTTTCATTTCCTGTTCGTTGAAGTTGCTGGTGTACAGCTTGATCATGTCCGGCTTGAGCTTGTCCCAGCCGATTGCCTGCTCCAGGGCGGCATTGGCCTGAGCCTGGTAGGTTTCCAGCAGGGCCTGATTGCCCGAGGCCTCCTTACTTTCGGCAAAGCGCTGGGCAAACATCTCCCGTACCTGGCCATAAACCGGGACTGCCAGCTTGTCGGCGCGCGCCAGCAGCAGAAAACGCTCGGCATCGGCGGCATGGCTGCGCGCATCGGCGAAAACCTGGGCACTGGCGCAAGCCAGCAGCAGTGCGGCACAGAGAGCGGATAAACGTGACATCGATGACTCCTGGGTAGAGGATTGAGCCCTGTTGGACTCCAGCAGCCGGCATTTTGTGCCCAAGCGCCGCACGCACTCAAGCGTGGCGCAGCGCACAACGCAACTGTGCACTGGCGCACTGCCCGCTTAAAGTCCAAAATGCCAGTACTTGCCGGAGCGACTGCCGACTGGTCATGCTCGGCAGATCAGCCATTTCCTGCTACGCCGGGTCGATTGGCAACTGCCTGACGCCCGTACACACATGGACGTGTTAGATGAACAGTTTCACCCTCGCAGCCCCCCTGGCGGCCATTCCGCTCTGCAGCGACCAGGGCCAGCTCAATCCGCAGGCCATTGGCTGGTCGCCACGCCCCCTGGTCGATTGCGCCATCCCCGGGCACTATGGCCGCCGCAAGCGCTGGAATCACTGGTGCATCACCACGCCGGACTGGATGCTCTCGCTGACCCAGGCGGACCTCGACTACCTGGGTTATGCCGCCGCCTACTTTCTTGACCTGCAAAGCGGCCAGGCCTGCAGTTTTAGCCAGTTTCGCCTGTTCGGCTTCGGCAGCCACCTACCCGATCACCCCCAGCAAAGCCACGAGTTCAATCATCCACGCCTGCAACTGCGTGTCGCCGAACATACCGGGCGCACCCGGATAACTGTCAACGCTCCGGATATTGGCGGGCAGGCACTGCATGTCGCCCTGGATATCCAGCGCCCGGCGCACCTCGATTCGGTCAATCTGGTGGTGCCCCTGGGTCCGCGCAGCTTTCATGCAACCAGCCGGCAACTGGGCCTGCCCTGCAATGGCAGCGTGCAGCTGGGCCAGCAGCACTACAGCTGTGTCGGCGGCCAGAGTTTCGCCGCCCTGGACTTTGGCCGCGGCGTCTGGCCGCTCAACAGCCACTGGACCCGCGCCGCCTTCGCCGCCCCCGGCGGCATCGCCGGCAACTTCGGCGCTGGCTGGACCGACTACAGCGACCAGACGGAAAACACCCTGTGGTTTGGTGGCGAACTGCAGCACCTCGATGCACCGATCAGCATCGCTCCGACAACCCCCGGCCTGCTGGCACCCTGGCAACTGAACAGCGCAGACGACGCGGTCAGCCTGACCTTTACCCCACGCCAGCGCCATCAGGCCTACCGCCGACTGGGCCCCTTCTATGCCGACACCCAGCAATGGTTTGGCCATTACCAGGGTGTACTGCGCGGACCACGGGGCGAACGGGTGCCCGTCAATAACGCCCTGGGCTGGCTGGGCGAAACCCACGCCCGCTGGTAATCCTCGGCCCATTGGAACCTCTGGCCCTTCGCGATAGCCTAACAGGCTGTTGAAAAACGTAGGCGAGGCAGGCAAGACAAGGCAAAAACGGCCGAGGAAGCGGAGTTTACGAGCTGTAAATGAGCATTACTCGTTTCACTCGCCCTTCGGGTCGCGCTGAAGCGCGTTAGCCGCAAGCAGCTTGCCGAGACCGTTTTTAACGCAGTATTGCCAACGCAGGTAGTTTTTCAACGGTCTGCTAAACCTGCGCCACCTTCCGGAGAGCTCCCCCCATGAGCCGTACAGAGACTGACAGCCTAGGCCCCATCGATGTCCCCGAAAACGCCTACTGGGGCGCACAGACCCAACGCTCGCTGATCAACTTCGCCATTGGCGAGGAGCGCATGCCCCTGGCCGTGGTACATGCCCTGGCGCTGATCAAGAAGGCCGCCGCCCGGGTCAATCAGCGCATCGGCGCGCTGCCCGCCGATATTGCCCGGCTGATCGAACAGGCGGCCAACGAGGTGATCGCCGGCCAGCACGATGAACAGTTCCCCCTGGTGGTCTGGCAAACCGGCAGCGGCACCCAGAGCAATATGAACGTCAACGAGGTGATCGCCGGCCGCGCCAACGAACTGGCCGGCGGCGTGCGCGGCGGCAAGAGCCCGGTGCACCCCAACGACCACGTCAATCGCGCCCAGAGCTCCAACGACAGCTTCCCCACCGCCATGCACATCGCCGCCGCCCAGGCGCTGCAACAGCGGCTGCTGCCGGCCATTCGCGAGCTGCGCGACGGCCTGCAGGAGCAGGCCGAACGCCATGCCAAGCTGGTCAAGACCGGGCGCACCCATATGATGGATGCCACGCCGATCACCTTCGGCCAGGAGCTTTCGGCCTTTGTCGCCCAGCTGGGCTATGCGGAAAGCGCGATCCGCGCGGCCCTGCCCGGCGTCTGCGAACTGGCCCAGGGCGGCACCGCGGTTGGCACCGGGCTCAACTCGCCGCAGGGCTTTGCCGAGGCCATGGCGGCCGAACTGGCGGCACTCAGCGGTCTGCCGCTGGTCAGCGCCGCGAACAAGTTTGCCGCCCTCAGCGGCCATGAGCCCCTGGTGCAACTGTCCGGGGCCTTGAAGGTGCTCGCCGTGGCGCTGATGAAGCTGGCCAACGACCTGCGCCTGCTCGGCTCCGGCCCCCGCGCCGGCTTTGCCGAAGTGCGCCTGCCGGCCAACGAGCCGGGCAGCTCGATCATGCCCGGCAAGGTCAATCCGACCCAGTGCGAAGCCCTGTCGATGCTGGCCTGCCAGGTGCTGGGCAACGACACGACCATCACCTTTGCCGCCAGCCAGGGGCATCTGCAGCTCAATGTATTCAAGCCGGTGATCATCCATAACCTGCTGCAATCGATACGCCTGCTGGCCGACGGCTGCCACAACTTCCAGCAGCACTGCATCTCCGGCCTGCAGGCAGATAGCACGCAGATGGCCGCGCACCTGGAACGCGGCCTGATGCTGGTGACCGCGCTGAACCCGCATATCGGCTACGACAAGGCCGCGGAAATTGCCAAGAAGGCTTATCAGGAAGGCAGCACCCTGCGCGAAGCAGCGCTGCAGCTGGGCTACCTGAGCAACGAAGAGTTCGACGCCTGGGTGCGTCCCGAAAACATGCTGGAGGCGGGTCAACATGAGTGAAGAAGCAAAGAGCGGCGCAACGCCACTGGAAGGCGACGGCAAGCGCATCCTGATGATCCTCGGCACGCCGAAAAGCACCAGCCTGTGCCACGCCCTGGGCGAAGCCTATGCCCAGGGCGCGCGCAGCAAGGGCCATGTGGTGCGCCAACTGAAACTGGGGGAAATGAGCTACGATCCGGTGCTGCGCGACGGTTACGAACAGAGCCAGACCCTGGAGCCGGACCTGCTGGAAGCCCAGCGACAGATCCACTGGGCCGAGCATCTGGTGTTCGTCTACCCGGTCTGGTGGGGCGGCATACCGGCGCTGCTCAAGGGCTTTTTCGACCGCACCTTTCTGCCCGGTTTCGCCTTCAAGTACCGCAACCGCTCACAGCTGTGGGACAAGCTGCTCAGCGGCCGCACCGCCGACCTGCTGGTGACCATGGACACCCCGCCCTGGTACTTCCGCTGGATCTACGGCGCACCGGCACATCGGCAGATGATCCGCACCATCCTCGGCTTCAGTGGCATCAAGACCCGCCGCCTGACCGAATTCGCCCCGGTCCGCCCTTCCTCCGAAGAACAGCGGCAGAGCTGGCTACGCCGCGCCGAACGCCTGGGCCTGCGCGCCTAGGAGCCTTGGTGTAATCCAGAAGGTATCGCAACCGTAGCCCGGATAAGCCCTGGCGCAATCCGGGACAGATTCAACGCCGAAACGGCGCGGCGTAGCCAGCTCTGCCTTGAGTCCCCGATAAACCGCCTGTACCGCCCCCGGACTGCGCTGGCGCTTGTCCGGGCTACCCGGTCGTGGTTTTCACCAGGGCTCGCTCAACGATCAGCCGTCGACCCGGGAACGGAACAGCGCCTGATGCTCGCGGCATTGCTGGGCCGCGAGCAGAAACACGCCGTGGCCGCCGCGCTCGAACTCCAGCCAGGTAAAGTCGACTTCCGGGTACAGCGCCTCGACATGCACCTGGCTATTACCCACCTCGACGATCAGCAGGCCGCGCTCAGTCAGATGATCGGCGGCCTCGGCCAGCATGCGGCGCACCAGGTTCAGGCCATCCTCGCCACAGGCCAGGCCCAGGGCCGGCTCGTGCTGGTATTCGGCCGGCATATCGGCGAAGTCTTCGGCATCCACATAGGGCGGGTTGGAGACGATCAGGTCGAAGCGCTGGCCCGGCAAGCCGGCAAAGCCGTCGCCCTGCACGGTGTACACGCGCTCATCCAGGCCATGCCGCTCGATATTCTGGTTGGCCACTTCCAAAGCCTCGTAGGACAGGTCGCCCAGCACCACCTCGGCCTCCGGAAACTCATAGGCGCAGGCGATGCCGATGCAGCCGGAGCCGGTACAGAGGTCGAGGATGCGCTGAGGCTCCTGGCCCAGCCAGGGCTGCAGATGCTGCTCAATCAACTCGGCAATCGGCGAGCGCGGCACCAGCACGCGCTCGTCAACGATAAAGGGCAGGCCGCAGAACCAGGCCTCGCCCAGCAGGTAGGCGGTCGGCACGCGCTCGTCGATGCGCCGCTTGAGCAAATCATGCAGGTGCGCATGCTCGTCGTCTTCCAGGCGGCAATCGAGGTAGCTGTCGGCTATTTCATAGGGCAGGTGCAGGGCTCCCAGCACCAGCTGGCGCGCCTCATCCCAGGCATTGTCGGTGCCATGGCCGAAAAACAGCTCTTCGCCCTGAAAGCGGCTCACTGCCCAGCGGATGTAGTCGCGCACGGTGCGCAGGCGGGTGTTGAGAGCAGGGGTGGCGGTCACGGCAGCGGTCTCCGAGGGCTAAAGATCGCGCATTCTAGCCCAAGGACGCATCCCTGCACGAAAACGCCGCGCCGGCACGCAAGTAGCACTGCCAAAGCCCAGGGGACATGGATATAATTTGAAACACTTTCTCAACCCTTCCCTCCCCCCTCCTCCGAGACCTCCACAAAATGGTCATAGATCCGTTCTCGATCACGGGCTTGCTCGTGCTGGCGATATTCCTGATTGGCATGACGCTGATAGTGTTTGAAGCACAACTGGAAATGGATAAGTTCAAACCGGCGATGTTCATGATGTCCGGCCTGATCGTCATCGGTGCCCACTATGCAATCAACGACCCCAATGGCTTCCAGTACTTCCTCCATGCGCAGAATGAGACCAAGGAAGAACTCTTTGGCCTGATCGCCTTTATGGCGTTTATGTGGATGGTGGTCGAGCTGCTCAACGAGCGGAACGTATTCACCGCCCTCAACGGCTACCTGATGCGCAAGGGCCTGGGAGCCAAGGGCATGTTCTGGGCCACCGGGGCGCTGTCGGCGCTGCTCTCGCCCTTTCTCAACAACATCACCACGGCGATGATCTTCGGTAAAACCGTCAAGAGCATCTCCACCAACCAGCGCTACACCCATATATCGCTGTGCAATATCGTCGTAGCGTCCAACAGCGGAGTGTGGTTTCTCGGCACCTCGACCAGCCTGATGGTGGTGCTGGCCGGCAAGATCAGCATCGCCGGGCTGTTGCTGTTGATTCCTTCGGCGCTGATCGGCTGGCTGCTATTCGCCGCCACCCTGCACCTGTTCTACCTGCGCAAACTGGACGGCGAAAGCCTGGTGCATATGGCCGACCAGTCGGAAACCGGCCTCAAGCCGGGCGGTGCGGGCCTGGCGATCGTCGGTTTCTTCGCCGTGTTTGGCGCGGTGCTGTGCAACATCCTGCTGAAAGTCAGCATCGAGTTCGCCATCGGCATTGGCCTGGGCTTTGTCGCCCTGTATGCCTGGTTGCTGATGCAGCGCGGCATCGAACTGCCCTGGCAGGATCAGCTGCAGAAGGTCGAGTGGAACGCCCTGCTGTTCTTTATCGGCATCATCACTTCGGTGGCCTGCCTCAATCATGTCGGCTGGCTGTCGTATATCTCACAGCTGTTCGAAGTGATGAACCCCACCGCGGTCAACGTGGTGCTCGGGGTGGCGTCCGGGGTGATGGACAACGTGCCGGTGGAAGCGGCTGCGCTGATGTCCAACCCGCAGCTGGGGCTCGATCAGTGGGCACTGAATGCGCTGATGGTGGGGATTGGCGGCTCGCTGACCGTGGTCGGTTCGGCCGCAGGTGTGATGGCCATGTCCCTGGACAAGACCTACAGCTTTGGCGTGCACCTGAAGTTCCTGCCGGCCATTCTGGTCAACTTCTTCGGCTCGCTGGGCGTCTGGTACCTGCAGTTCGAACTGCTTGGACTCTACTAACGCCAAGCCACACAGGGTCGCGCCGGGGCTTGCTCCGAGCGCGGCCTAACCGCGCTTCTGGCGACCCGATTCATCACGCTTGAGACTTAGTTCGCGCAGCACGGCGATGGACACCGCCAGGGCGAACAACAACCAGAAATGTTCGGAAAACAGCGATACCAGGCTCATTGGGCAACTCCTTTTGCTTTACGACACCCCATCCTCGGGAGTGGTTCGATTCTGCTCGCCACTTCAGCCATACGCAAGACCGGCCGCAGCTTGCCGCCTCGGCCCATGCCGTCAGCGCAACACTGATTCAGGCGCAATCATCCGCAAAGGTTCACAGCAGCAGCCCAGAGGCGGACAATGCAGGAAGTCGTCCATGCCAGCCTGGAGTTCCCTGCCATGTCCATCCCCCAAACCCTGTTCACGTTGACCGGCCGCGGTCATGCACCTGCCAACCTGAACAATGCGACCCTGCTGATCATTGATGCTCAGGAGGAGTATCGCAGCGGCGTTCTGCAACTGCCGGGGCTGGATGCTGCGCTGGAAGAAATCGCCACTCTGCTAGCGGCCGCCCGCGCCCGCGGCTGCGCCATCGTTCACGTCAAACACCTGGGCATTCCCGACGGTCTGCTCGACCCACGCGGCCCCCGCGGCCATCACCTGCCGGAGGCCGCGCCGCTGCCAGGAGAAATCATCGTGGAAAAACGCATGCCCAATGCCTTTTCCGGCACCGATCTGCACGAACACCTGCAGAAGCTGGGACACCTGGACCTGATCATTTGCGGGTTTATGACCCACTCCAGCATCAGCACCACCGTACGCGCCACCAAGGACTACGGCTATCGCTGCACCCTGGTCGATAGCGCCTGCGCCACCCGCGACCTGCCAACCCTGGATGGCCAGGTGATCAGTGCCGCCGACATGCACCGCGCCGAAATGATCGCCCTGGCGGACAATTTTGCCGCAGTGGTCCCACGCGCCAGTGCCTTGCTGTAAAGCCGAAAGGCCTCACTCGCCATGTGCCACTCGCGCCCCCAGTTGAACCACGCCAGCAGCAGCAGGTCATACCGGCGTCAGCCTCTAAGGAATTCGCAATGAAACCATCCGATGGTTTTGATGCTCGCCGCTTGCGGCCCCGCAGCTCCGGCAACTGGCGCTCGCGCCTCGGTGCAGGGTTGGCGGCGCTGCTGTGCATGCTCGGCGTACTACTGACCATGGCCGGCGCAGCAACGCTGCTCGGCCGCCCCGCAGCCCTCGGCCCGCTCAACGAGTCGCCGGCCGCCGCCGTGGCCTTTGTGGTGACCGGACTGCTCCTGCTGTATTTCGCCATCATGTTCTGGCGGCGCTGTCGCCGCCGCCTGCGTCGCGGAGGCGACCTGAGCCTCGCCCCGCACCTGATGAAAAAGCGCGACTGATAGCGCAATGCTGTTCACTTAAGCAGCCATCTCTGGGCGCGTGTTGTAGCCATGCCCGCACCCGTAGCCCGGATGCAATCCGGGAGCGACTTTTCAGGTGCCAGACTTCCCCGGATTTCATCCGGGCTACAAAAAATGCTGCTCACTTGGCTTAAGTGAGCAGCATTGCGACTGATAGCGGGCCGATCCAGTCCGCACTTGAGCCCGCACCTTGGTTACACTAGCGGCCTTCGCGGAGGCCCCATGCAAGACGACGATTTTTCTCTATTTAAAGCCGAGCTACGCGGCGTCAAACCGATCAAACATGACCGCGCCGACACCGGCAAACCGAAACCCAACCGGGCGCAACTGGCTACCCTGCGCCAGGCCGCCACGGCGCGCGTGGAATCGGTCAAGGTCGACGGCCTGTCCGACCAATTCGTCATCGATGTCGGTGCCGAAGACCCGCTGTACTGGGCCGCCAACGGCGTGCAGGAAGGCCAGATGCGCAAGCTCAAGCTGGGGCAGATCAGCTTTGAGGGCAGCCTCGACCTGCACGGCATGACCGTGGAAAAGGCCCGCGACACCCTGTGGGAATTTATCGCCGAGGCCAACAAGCTGGAGGTGCGCTGCGTGCGCATCACCCACGGCAAGGCGGTGCGCATGGACGGCCGCAAGCCGATGATCAAAAGCCACGTCAACACCTGGCTGCGCCAGCACCCACAGGTGCTCGGTTTTACCTCCTGCCTGGCCAAGCACGGCGGCACCGGTGCGGTTTACGTGATGCTCAAGCGCACCATGATGGATGGCCGCGACGAGTAAGCAGGCCGCCGCCACACTTGCCAGCCCGGCGCTTGCGGCCTAACCTGCGCCCTTTGGAAAGACCTACGAGATTGTCCATGTCCCTGGAACAGCAATACACCGAGATTCTCGGCCAACTCGGCGAGGACGTGTCCCGCGAGGGCCTGCTCGACACGCCCAAGCGCGCCGCCAAAGCCATGCAGTACCTGTGCAAGGGCTACCAGCAGACGCTGGAAGAAGTCACCAATGGCGCGCTGTTCAGCTCCGACAACAGCGAAATGGTGCTGGTGAAGAACATCGAGTTGTACTCGCTGTGCGAGCATCACCTGCTGCCGTTTATCGGCAAGGCCCACGTCGCCTATATCCCCAGCGGCAAGGTGCTCGGCCTGTCGAAGGTCGCCCGTATCGTCGATATGTACGCGCGCCGCCTGCAGATCCAGGAAAACCTCAGCCGCCAGATCGCCGAAGCCATCCAGCAGGTCACCGGTGCCCTCGGGGTTGCGGTGGTGATCGAAGCGCAGCATATGTGCATGATGATGCGCGGCGTGGAGAAGCAGAACTCCTCCATGGTCACCTCGGTGATGCTCGGCGAGTTCCGCGAAAACGCCGCCACCCGCAGCGAGTTCCTCAGCCTGGTCAATAACTGATCAAGCCCTGTTGCAGAAGAAACCGGCCCAGCGCCGGTTTTTTTCTGCCTGCACGTTCTCAAGGCAAGCGGCGAGATTCCGCCAGAAGCCGCGAAAAAACCGCCCGAACATGGCGAGATCACGCCATCCAAAACAGCCGGGCTACTCGGTGCAACTGCGCCAGTGCGCCGCAGTCCAACGCTTTGCAGTGGCGGGCATGCTTCTTGCGATTCTTTCGATTAGCCCCGGGCAACGCCAGTCGCCGCGCCTTGGGCCGCTGCCGTTATGCACACGACGCCCTGCACCCCTGCCCCGCGCCTGTCGCCCGTCGACGGGCCAGCACGCTATTGCCGCACGCCTGATTCCGTGTCGGCGCAGGCCGTCATTCTGACTTCACCGATTGAAATGGTTGGTTTAATGAAAAAGCTCCTGTTGACCCTGCTGTGCCTGAGCGTGATCGGCTGCGCCAAGCACCCCGAGCCGGAAAAATCCGTGGATGTTCTGCTGATTGGCGGCGGCATCATGAGTGCCAGTCTGGGCACCTACCTCAACGAACTGGAGCCGGGCTGGAGCATCGACATCTACGAGCGCCTCGACCGCGTCGCCGATGAAAGCTCCAACGCCTGGAACAACGCAGGCACCGGCCATTCGGCCTTCTGCGAGCTGAACTACACCCCAGAGCTGGCCGATGGCAGCATCGATATCAGCAAGGCCGTGGCGATCAATGAGTCGTTCGAGATTTCCAAGCAGTTCTGGGCTTACCAGGTTGAGCGCAAGGTGCTGAACAACCCGCCTTCGTTTATCAACAACGTGCCGCATATGAGCTTTGTCTGGGGCGATGACAACGTCGAGTTCCTCAAGAAGCGCCACGCGGCCCTACAGGCCAGCTCGCTGTTTCGCGGCATGGAGTATTCCGAAGACCCGCAGCAGATCGAGCAGTGGGTGCCGCTGGTGATGCAAGGCCGCGAGCCTGGGCAGAAGCTCGCCGCGACCCGCGTATCGATCGGCACCGACGTCAACTTCGGCGAAATCACCCGCCAGCTGTTCGACTCGTTAAGCCAGCAGGACAACGTCAGCCTCAACCTGCAGCATGAAGTGCGCGGCATCGAGCGCAACGCCGACAACAGCTGGAACGTGCTGGTGGCCGACCTGGCCAACGGCGGCGCAGAGAAAACCATCAACGCCAAGTTCGTGTTTATCGGTGCCGGCGGCGCGGCGCTGAAACTGCTGCAGATGTCGGGCATCAGTGAAGGCGAAGGCTATGCCGGTTTCCCGGTTGGCGGCTCGTTCCTCGCCACCAGCAATCCGGAAATCGTCGCCCAGCACCAGGCCAAGGTGTATGGCATGGCCTCGGTCGGCTCGCCGCCGATGTCCGTGCCGCATCTGGATACCCGCGTGATCGAGGGCAACAGGGTGCTGCTGTTCGGTCCGTTCGCCACCTTCTCCACCAAGTTCCTGAAAAATGGCTCGCTGCTCGACACCTTCAGCGCCCTGACCACCGACAACATCCTGCCGATGACCCACGCCGGCATCGATAACTTCTCGCTCAGCACCTACCTGATGGGCCAGCTGATGCTCAGCCAGGAAGACCGCATGGATTCACTGCGCGAGTACTTCCCCAATGCCCAGCCAGAAGACTGGGAGCTGATCCAGGCTGGCCAGCGCGTGCAGATCATCAAGAAAGACGCCGAACATGGCGGCATCCTGCAGTTCGGCACCGAAGTGGTCAGCGCCGCCGATGGCAGCCTCGCCGCCCTGCTCGGCGCATCGCCAGGTGCTTCGACGGCGGCGCCGATCATGCTCTCGGTGCTGGAGAAGACCTTCAAGGACGAGATGCAGAGTCCTGCGTGGCAAACCAAGCTGAAAGAAATCATCCCGTCCTACGGCCAAAAGCTCAACGACGACCTGGCGCTGACCAACCAGACCCGCGCCTGGAGTAGCGAACGCCTGCAACTGGAGTTCGTTGAAGTGCCACCGCTGACCCTCACCCCAGAGGTCAGCCAGGCGCAGTAAGCCGCCTGCCGGGCAATGCAAATTGCCAGAAGCACCTTTTACAGTCGCCTAGTGCGACACAGCCTGCGGCCATGGATGGCGCGCAATAAAAAACCGGCCATAAGCCGTTTTTTTATTGGCTGCACCCCACAACGGTGTGGCGTCAGGCTTCAACGTTCAAGCGCATGCAAGCCTGCTGTCGTTAGGGTGTGCCAAGGTGCCCGCCGCCTAGGCTGGTGCGCACAGCGCACCCTACCGGTTACCAACTCGCATGGCTTACTGGCCCTTGAACGGTACCCGCGGCTTGGTGCGTAGCGGGTCGAGCAGGCCCGACAGGCCGTTGTGATCGATTTCCTGCATCAGCGCCAGCAGCCGGCCGATTTCACCCTGGGGGAAGCCTTCACGGGCAAACCAGTTGAGGTAGTTACCCGGCAGGTCCGCAAGCAGACGGCCCTTGTGTTTGCCGAAAGGCATCTCGCGGGTTACCAGCAACAGCAGGTCTTCGGGTTTCATCGCAGGCTCGGCAGGGTTGGGCAATCGAGCGCGGATTATGCCGTTCGGCCCTGAGCCAGGCCAAGGCAGAAAAACTCGGGTAAGCTGCGCGCCCCTGTTTATCGACCCAAGGTTTGCCCCAGCATGATTATCAAGGCACTGCGCATCGGCCTCGGCCAGTTGATCATCTTCCTCGACTGGATCAGCCGTCCGGCCAAGCTCAAACGCACTCCGCAAGCTCAGGCGGCGGTCGAGCAAAGCGCCAGCAACCTCGCGCTGTACCAGTTCCACGCCTGCCCGTTCTGCGTCAAAACCCGTCGCACCCTGCACAAACTGAATGTGCCTGTGGCCCTGCGCGACGCCAAGAACGACGCCCAGGCGCGTAGCGAGCTGGAGCAGCAAGGCGGCAAGATCAAGGTGCCGTGCCTGCGCATCGAAGAAAACGGCCAGAGCACCTGGCTGTACGAGTCCAAGGCAATCATCGCCTATCTGGACGAGCGCTTCGCCGGCGTATAACGCCCAGGACTGCGCCGGGGGTCGCCCCCGGCGCAGGGTTACACAGGCTTACTTGATAAAGTACTTGCCCCAACGCTCGATATTACGCACCGACTGCTGACGCTGCAGGGCACGGCCTTGCTGAGCCTGCTCGACGGCGGCAATTTCATCGTCGATGACCTTGGTCGACAGCGACAACCAGCTGGTGGCGAAGGCCATGGCGTCGCCATGCAGCTCCAACGCATCCATATTGATATTGCTGATGTCGTCGCAGGCATCGTGGTAGCACGGGTCGAACGGCTGGTTGGCCGCACCGCCGAACTTCTGCGCCTGCTCCTCGCTCTTCAGGTCTTCAGCCCCGGTAAACAGACCGCCAAAGGGGATGCCTTCCTCGAAGAACTGCGCATAGTCGGAGCGGAAGTCGATCTCGGTGCCCTCCGCCGGCGCGCCGCGCAGGTCGAAGTAGGCTTGCAGCAGACGCTCGATGGCAGCCGAACCGGGTGGGCCCTGCAGGCCGAAGTCCGAACCGTCGCCATCATAGATAAAGTTGCCGAAATTCGGCGACGCGATCATGTCGAAGTTCAGGTAGGCCCTGATCTGCTGTTTCTCCTCGTCCGGCAGCTGGCTGGCGTAGTAGGTGGAACCGACCAGCCCCGACTCTTCCGCGCCCCACCAGGCGAACCGTACCTGATTGAGCGGGTGGGCCTTGCTCATCAGCACTGCCATTTCCAGCAGCGCGGCGCTGCCCGAGCCGTTGTCGTTGATGCCCGCACCTTCACCCACCGAATCCAGGTGCGCGCCGACCATCACCACATTGTTCGGGTTGCCGCGCCGGGTCTGGGCAATCACGTTGTGGGTTTCGCTACGGCTACGTTCGACATCGGCCACCATGCGTACTTGCACCCCTGCGGTCTGCGCCCAGTCGGCACCGATATCGTAGGTGGTGAACAACACCGGGATACCGCCGGCATAGGTATCGCCCAGGGTCGCGTTCATCAGGCCCTTGCGATCCTCGCTATCGCCCTGATTGAAGATGACCGCCCCCGCCGCACCAGCCGCGGCGGCATTTTCGGCCTTCTGCTGAAAACTGCAGGTACCGCGCTGGATCAGGGCGATGGAGCCACTGGGGAAGACCGCAAAATCCTCTGCCTCGCAACCGCTGCTGGAGGTATTGCCAGCACCGAGCATCAGATCCACCGGCACCACGGCGGCGCTGACATCGCCGGCCTCGGTTTGCGACAGGTAGGTGAAGTCCTCGTCCCAGACGTAGTCGGTCGGCGTCGGCAGCAGCATGCTCAGGGTGCCTGGGCCAGTCGGCTCGTAAGAGGTGAAGGGGAAGGCCTGCAGAGTGACGGTATAACCGGCACGCTCCAGGGTGCTGCGCACGTAGTCGACCGAGGCCTGATAGCCCGGCTGCGCGGCGGCGCGGTTGCCGCCATTGAGGCTGGCGATATCCTGCAGCGCTTGCAGACGGGTCAGCACCTTGCTGGCCTGCATGCAGTGGGGCAAGCCCAGCGGCGTGCCCACCAGCAGCGGCGATTTGCACGCCGATAGCGGCGGTTTGCCTGGCGTCCAGAAATCATTGAAGCGCTCGCTGTCACTGGGCGAGGCGGCAATACCGGTGGTGGAGGCGATTAAAGCGAGCGAACCAACAACCCAACGAACATTGTTCTTCTTCGTCATGGGAAATCATCCTTGGATAGATAGTGTTGTGCTGGTCGTCTATGGCATCTGCCACTGTCCCCTACGGCTCCCTGGGGACGCGACCATAAGCAGTGACTCGCGCCTGTCTTTTCGGTTCGCCATTTAGGGGTCGAACGCCGACCCGGCGCGCAAATTTGAGCACTAGGTCAAAAAATGCCTGATCAAATGAGCTCTGGGCCACACCGGAAGGGCTCTGTAGGGTGCGCCGTGCGCACCGGCGCAGCCCATAAGCCTTGGCTATGTACCAATTAAGTGTTGCCAGCAGTGCTGGCGGTTGTCGCGAAACCCGTAGGAGCGGCCTTGGCCGCGATGTTTTTCTATTGCGCCGCGATTCGCGGGCAAGCCCGCTCCTACAAGGGCTGAGCATGTCGACAACAGCCAACTCAGACACAGCCTAAGCCTTTGGTACACGCGGCGCAGCCAGGCTAACTAACACGCAAGCGCCGGCCCCTGGCGCAGAGGCACGGCCTAAGGCATCGACCGCTTGCGCGCACCTAGGCCAATAGAGCAAACCGGACCGCCCCGCGGCCCGGCTAACCGTGGCGTTACTGCGCGCCCTGCAGCTCGGTCACGACAAACTTGCTGCCCTGCTGCTCGACGACAAAGCCGACCTTGTCACCCACCGCGACCCCTTCGAGCAGCGCGGCGTCCTTGACGTCGAACACCATGGTCATTGGCGGCATGCCGATATTGGCAATGGGGCCATGGCGCAGGGTGATCTTCTGCCGGGCCGCATCGATCTTGCGCACCTCGCCCTGGCTCATGCTGGCAGTCGTCTGCACGGCCTCGTGGCCGCCATGTTCATCGCTGGCCTGTACGGCAAACGCCAGGCTGCCAAACAGGCAGGCGATCAATAGTTGCTTCATGGTCTTGCTCCTCACATCAGGCGACCAAACAGCCGCCCTGATCAGTTATCGGCCCGCGCAAGGCTTGCGCGGCCGCTCTTGTCCCGGCCAGCACAGGCTGATCCGGGTTTGCACGCTTGCGTCAGTGCGCCACAACCCGCACCTTGCCGACCATCCCCGCCTGGTAATGGCCGGCGATCAGGCAGGCGAAGTCGAAGTCGCCGGCGCGGTTGAAGGTCCAGATGATCTCGCCGGTCTGGCCTGGGGCAACGTGGGCCATATAGGGCTCGTCATGCTCCATACCGGGGAACTTGACCATCAGCGCCGCGTGTTTATCCAGATCGTCCTGGGTGCCGATGACGAATTCGTGCAGCACCTGACCGTCATTGCGGTGGATCAGGCGAATGGTTTCGCCCTGCTTGACCTCAAGAAAGTCGGGAGTAAAGCGCATGGCATCGCTCATGCGGATCTCGATGGTGCGGCTGACCTGCGCGGGATCGCCGGCAATGCCCCAGGGCTTCTGCTCCTTGATCACCTCCTGGTCCTGAGGCTTGGCATGGGATTCGCTGTGGGCCAACACTGGGCCGACGCTCAGCGAGGCGCTAAGGGCCAGCACCAGGGTTGCAAGGTTTAGCGGTGAACTCATGGGTATGTCCTCGATATCGAATAACTGCACATTCGTTGTAGGAGCGGGCTTGCCCGCGATGCTGTGCATCGAGCGTTATCGCGGCCAAGGCGGAGTGCCGCCCAGCCGCTCCTACAATTCTCATCAGTGGCCGTTGTGCCCCCCGGGTTTACGCACCTGTACCTCAACCGGCTCGTCGATCGGCTGCTTGAGCGGCATCGACTGCCCGCCGGCCTCGCTCGAACGCGCGGGCGTGGCCAGGTCTCCTTTCCATTCATAGGCCACAGTGCCGGCCGGGTGCTTGAACCAGCCAGGGTCGCGGTAGTCGCCCGCGGGTTGGTCCTTGCGCACCTTGAGCACGGTAAACATGCCGCCCATTTCCACCGAGCCGAAGGGGCCGTCGCCGGTCATCATCGGTGCGGTGTTGTCCGGCAGCGGCATCTGCATTTCCGCCATATCGGCCATGCCGCGCTCGCCCATGACCATGTAATCGGGGATCAGCTTGGCGATCCTGCGGGTCATGTCGCGGTGGTCGACGCCGACCAGGGTCGGTATGTCGTGGCCCATGGCGTTCATGGTGTGGTGGCTCTTGTGGCAGTGGAAGGCCCAGTCGCCCTCCTCGTCGGCGAGAAACTCGACCTGGCGCATCTGCCCCACCGCAATATCCGTAGTCACCTCCGGCCAGCGCGAGCCTGCCGGTGTCGGTCCGCCATCGGTACCGGTGACCTCGAACTCATGGCCATGCAAATGGATCGGGTGGTTGGTCATGGTCAGGTTGCCAACACGTAGGCGCACCTTGTCGTTATGCCGCACCACCAGCGGGTCAATGCCGGGGAAGATGCGGCTGTTGAAGGTCCACAGGTTGAAGTCGAGCATGGTCATGATCTTCGGCGTCGCCGCCCCGGGCTCGATGTCGTAGGCGTTAAGCAGAAAGCAGAAATCGCGGTCCACTTCGCTGATCAGCGGGTGATGCGCCTTGGGATGGGTGACCCAGAAGCCCATCATGCCCATGGCCATCTGGGTCATCTCGTCGGCATGGGGGTGGTACATAAAGGTGCCGGGGCGTCGCGCGACGAATTCGTAGACAAAGGTCTTGCCCACCGGAATCGCCGGCTGGGTGAGCCCGGCGACACCGTCCATACCATTGGGCAGGCGCTGGCCGTGCCAGTGAATGCTGGTGTGTTCAGGCAGCTTGTTGGTGACAAAGATGCGCACCCGGTCGCCCTCCACCACCTCGATGGTCGGCCCCGGCGACTGGCCGTTATAGCCCCACAAATGGGCCTTGTAGCCGGGTGCCAGTTCGCGCACCACGGGTTCTGCGACCAGGTGGAACTCCTTGACGCCGTTGTTCATCCGCCACGGCAGGGTCCAGCCGTTAAGCGTCACCACCGGGTTATAGGGCCGGCCGTTCTGCGGCTGCAGCGGCGGTTGGGTGTCGGCGCTGCCCTGGGACACCGCTTCCGGTATGCCGGCCAGGGATACCCGACTGACCGCAGAGGTGGCGATGGCAGCGCCGATGGCACTGGCACCGAGAAAGAAATCACGTCGTGAAACCATGGGAAATTGTCCTTGATCAGTGCCCGGCGGGCTCGTCGGAGGCGGCCATAGCCGGTGTGCTCGCTGACAGACTGGGCGCACCCAACAGGGCCATATCCAGATCGGCCTTGGCGATCCAGAAATCACGCTGCGCCTGCAGGTAGCCATCAACCGCCAGCACCTGCTTGCGCGCATCGGCCAGCAGCTCGAAGGTGCTGATAAACATGCCGTTGTACTGCAGGACATTTTCCTCGGCGATGCGCGCGCGCAGCGGCAGCACCTCGTCGCGGTAATGCCGGGCAAGGTCATGGCTGGCCTGGTAACCCAGGTAAGCCTCGCGCACCTGCGAGCGGGCGTTGATCGCCGTTTCGGCGGCGCGGTTGAGCATCTGCCGGTACTGCGCCTCGGCCTTGGCCACCTTGGCCCCACTCCAGTCGAACAGCGGCAACTCGACGCTGATCTCGTAACCGCGCTGAGTCGGCTCCTCATTGGAGCGGTTATTCACCACGCCCAGCTCCAGCACATTGATAAAGCGCGTGGTCTTGCTCAGCCCCAGGTTCTTGGCCAGACGCTCGGCGTCCAGGCGCACGGCCTGGATATCCAGACGCTGGGCCATGGCCAGGCGCTCGACATCCGCCAGCTGCTCGGCCGTGGCCGGCAATTCGGGCAGGCGCGCGGGCAGCTGGAAGTCGAGCTGCTCACCCCACAGACCGAGTAGACGGGTCAGCTGCTCGCGGCTCTGCACCCGGGCCTGTTCGGCGCGGATCAGGTTAAGCCCGGCATCGGCATAGAAGCTCTGCTCCTGGGCCCGTTGCAGGGCGCTGTAGTTGCCCACCGCCGCCAGCCGCCTGGCCAACTCGGCAGAGATTTCGGCCGACTGCATAACCTGGCCCATAAAGCCCAGGCTCTCCTGCGCCGCCACCGCGCGGTACCAGGCCTTGCGGGTCTGGCTGGCCAGTTCGAACACCGCCAGGCTGGTCTGCCGCTGCACCTGCTCGAAGCGCTTGGCCTCCATGCCGGAGGTCAGCGGCATGGCGATCAGCCGCGCCAGGTTGATATGCAGGCCGCGCTCGTACTCCACCTCGCTGCCCTTCTCCATACGGCCGAAGGAAAAGCCCGGATTGGGGATACGCCCGGCCTGCACACGCTCGGCTTCGCTGATACCCAGCTGGTCGAAATTCGCCTGCAGGCCGGGGTTGTTCAGCAGCGCCACCTGCACCGCGGCATCCACCGTCAGCGGCTCGGCCAGTAACTCGGCGACCCGCTCGGCCACCTGGCTGCGCTGCTCCGGGGTTTTCACCCAAGTGACCTGCTTGTCCAGCTGCGCCTGGCTGGCCTGTTCGACCGTGGCAAAACCGCCGTCCTGGCTAAAGCCGGCGCAACCGACCAGCAACAAGGGACTACAGAGCCCGGCCAGGCGCAAAAAGCCATTCAATCGCCGCGCCTTAGTGATGGCCATGGTGCTGCCCCATTGGCTTGGCCGGCGGCTCGACAGCCGGCTCGGTGGGCTGCTGCGCCGAGGCTTCCTCGGCGTAAGGCTCCTGTGCGTAGGTGCGCCAGCCGCCGATACGGCCGACCAGCTCATTGGCCTCGCGCCAATCCTGCAGCGGTTGCTCGCTAAAACCCTGGTAGGTCTTGAGCGGTGATTGATAGTGCACGGCCGGCGTGGCGGCCTGGGCATCCAGAGGGTCGGGCAACTCGGCCCAGGCGCTGACCGGCAGCGCCAACAGAACCAGACAGGCAAACGCCCGCCGGGCAAAAAACAAACACATCATCGGATAATCTCGCGAGCAGCGGTGCTGCCCGCATATCACAGGCAGCACCGGCTAGTAGCTAAATGCGTTTAACACTGGCCTCGGCAACAACGGCTGCGGGCGAGTAAAAACGCGGTTTGGCTTAGGCGAGAAACAGGCGGGGGGGTCTTTCCGGGGTCTCGGCGATAAAGCCGATAAAGCGATCCAGTCGCGCCAGGGACGGCTCGACGGCATGCGGTAGGCTATTGCTGGCAACCACCGTACTCAGCGCCACCGCACCCACGCAAAAGGCGCAGAGGCTGCACAGGCTGTTATCGGCGGGCTGTACGGAGCTGCTGGAAGTAACGGCACTTTGGCCGCCATGATGTTCGCCATGGGCGGAGGCCTGCATGGCCTGGGGAGCCATGACAGCCGGGTGATGGGCCGCCATCTGCTGGCTGCCTGAGTCGCCCTGGGTCAACGCGCATAACTGCATGCCGATGGCCGCCATGCTCTGCGCCGGGAGGGCGAGCATCAGCATCCAGATCAGGGCAATTCGCAGTGTGCGCATGGCGATAGGGTTGTCTTCGAACAAGGGTGGATGGGCCGGATTATCCACCGATTCGGTCACTTGTCCATGGCCGGCAAGCGCCTGAGCTTGATTTGCCCGCAGCCGACCATCGATATAACCCGCCAACCCCATGGGCAAACACCGACCAGGCTGGCTATGATCGGAGCCCATGACAAACAACCCACCCATCCGCCAACCCTGCCCGCCCGGAGCCTGCGACTGCGGCCGCGAGCAACTGCTGGAAAGTGCCGACAGCGACCTGCGCATCCTGCGCCTGACCCGCCAGGAGGAAAAACGCCTGCTCGATCGCCTGGAAAACCTGCAGAGCCTGGGCGACCTGGAAAAACTGCAACAGCGCATGTACGAGCAACTCGGCATCCGCCTGGCCGTCGCCCCCGGCTTCAACGAAGTGCGCAGCATGCGCGGTATCCGAATCGAGATCGACGAACTCCCTGGCCTCTGCCGCAAAACCCGCCAGGCGCTACCCACCGCCATCCGCCGCGGCCTGGAAAAACACCCGGAGATCGCCTACGACCTGCTTAACGCCCATGACCTGTTTCGGGATATTTGAGGGCCCTGCAGGTAAGTGCAAAGTACCCAAAAAACAACTCGACACCCTGGTGCGCGTGCAAGAAGCCCAAGCGTTATCTGCCAGTGCTGAGCACCAGAGCAGGCCTGGCGGTTAGCACAGAACGCCCCTAGTCACCGCATCGTGTTCGGCTGCCGGAAATCGGCATCGGGAACTACTGCCCCCTGAATTCAGGGAGGCATCGCGTTCGGAAAAATGCTCCGCCCTCATGCTCGCCCCCTCTCTGGAATCAGTATTTCAGCTGATTTTCAGGACGTTGATTATGGTCAATCAATGATTCGTTAGGCATGCAACTATTTCGCCTGGATTTATCAATACTGCTGCCGGTAAGGATGAGGACAGGACATGAAAGAGTTCAATTACAAACTTGCCACAATGGTCTGCGCAGCGATTTCCTGCACCTGGGCGCTAACCTCGACAGTGGCAATTGCCGCGGCCGCAGCGGAGTTGCCGGTGATTGTCCAGGAGCTGGTCGCTCCCCCGGCGCTGCCGGCACCTATTACGCGCAAAAACCCGGCGCGAGTGGTGGTCAATCTGACCGTGGAAGAGGTCGAGAGAGAAATAGCGCCCGGTACGCGCTACATGTTCTGGACATTTGGCGGCACCGTACCAGGCAAGATGATTCGCGTACGTGAAGGCGATACCGTCGAATTGCATCTGCAGAATCTGGCCAGCAACAAGCTACCGCACAATATCGATTTGCATGCCGTCAGCGGCCCGGGTGGCGGTGCCGAGCAAACCCTGATCGCCCCAGGTAATGAGGCAGTCTTCACCTTCAAGGCATTGGCTCCCGGGTTGTATGTCTACCACTGTGCCACGGCACCTGTGGGCATGCATGTGGCCAATGGCATGTACGGCATGATCCTGGTCGAGCCCAAAGAGGGCATGTCCAGGGTGGACCGTGAGTACTACGTGATGCAGGGCGATTTCTATACAACGGGTGCCTACCGCGCCGAAGGCCTGCAGAATTTCGATATGCAGAAAACGGTCGATGAAAAGCCTACCTATGTGTTGCTCAACGGTGCCGATGGTGCCTTGACCGGCAAGAACTCGCTGACCGCCAACGTGGGTGAAAAAGTACGGATGTATTTCGGCGTCGGCGGCCCCAACCTGACCTCCAGCTTCCATGTGATAGGCGCGATCTTCGACCGCGTGCAGGGCGATGGCGGCAAACATTATCAGGAGAATGTGCAGACCACTCTGGTACCGCCCGGCGGTTCGACGATTGTCGAATTCGTACCGAAGGTGCCGGGTAACCTGACCCTGGTCGACCACTCGCTGACCCGCGCCTTCAACAAAGGGGCAGTCGGTTTGCTGGCGGTCAGCGGTGCCGAGCAGCCGGAGATTTTTTCCGAGGGCATTAAGAAGCCCCTGCCTGCGGTGAAGGGCGCGGTGGTTGCGGCCAAGGTCGAGGCACCGCCGGTACCGAATGGCGATGTCGCCATGGCACGTGGCAAGGCGGTTTACGAGCGGGTCTGTGCGGCCTGTCACTTGCCCGATGGCACAGGGGTGGCCGGGGTATTCCCGCCGGTAGCCAACTCCGACTTCTTCCAGGAGCGGCCATATGAGATGGCCTATATCGTTCTGCATGGTCGCAGCGGCAAGTTGGTGGTCAACGGCGAGCACTACAACGGCGTGATGCCGCCGCAGGATCTGAACGACAACGACGTGGCCGCAGTGATCAATTACATCAATGTGGCAATGAACCAAGGCAAGCCGGTGCTGACCCCGGAGCAGGTCAGTGAGATGCGTCAGATCAAGAAGTTGTGAAGCAGAAGTTGAGGTGCGTCTGGATGGCCCGCGCAGTACTGTTCTGCTGCGCGGGCCTCGCCACCAGTGCCTGGACAGCTGACTACCGGTTGCTGGAAGGCGGTGAATTCCGCAGCGTATTGCCGGCCGATGGTGAAAGCTCGCCGGCCAGCATCCAGCCATTCTGGCTGCGCAGCACGCCGGTGAGCAATGCCGAGTACCTGAGGTTTCTCCAGGCTTATCCGCAATGGCAGCGTGGTGCAGTGCCAGCGGTGCTTGCCGGCGCGGACTATCTGGCGTTGTGGGCCGGGCCACTGTCGTTTGCACCGTTGCAGGGCCGCGCCCCGGTAACCCAGGTCAGCTGGCATGCCGCCCAGGCCTTCTGCGTCAGTGAGCAGGCGCGTTTGCCCACCTGGTACGAATGGGAATTTGCCGCTGCGGCCGACGAGCTGCGCGCCGATGCGCGGGAGGACTCGCTGTGGCTGGCGCGAATTCTCGCCTGGTATTCACGGCCGGCCAGTCAGCCGCCCCAGGCCATAGGCCTGCAGCCGGCCAATTACTACGGCATCCATGATCTGCACGAGCTGACCTGGGAGTGGGTGGAGGACTTCAATGGCCTGTTTGTCAGCAGCGACAGCCGGACCCAGGGCGAGCAGAAGCAGTTGGCGTTCTGCGGTGGCGCGGCCCTGTCGCTGGGCGACAAGAACAACTACGCGGTATTGATCCGCCTGGCCCTGCTGGCCGCCATGGAGGCCAATCAGGGTGGCAACTATCTGGGTTTTCGCTGCGCGCGCGACCCAGCCTCGCATTTATCAGGAATCCCCAATGAATAGAATCAAATCTCTGCGTCGGACGCTGCACGCTGCCCTGTTGTCCACCATCTTGTTAGTGGTCCCCGGGATGTTGCCCTGGGCGCAGGAAGGTTCGCTCGACACGGCACAGGCTGGCGTGCCAACCGACTCCCTATATGGCTTGCCGATGCCCCTCACCGATGCACAGGGGACGCATTTTGATTGGCGCGAGATGGCCGGACAGCCGCTGCTGGTCACTATGTTTTATGGCGATTGCGCGTCGGCCTGCCCGGTGCTGATGCAGAGCCTGCAGCGGACCATCGCCGAACTCAAACCCGAAGCGGGCGCGCTCAAGGTGCTGATGGTCAGCCTCAACCCGCGGCATGATACGCCGACCTCATTGGCGCATATGAGCCACATGCACCAGCTCGACGAACGCTTCTTCCGCCTGGCGGTGGCGGCCGACGAGAAGCAAACCCGGGCTTTGGCTGCAACGCTGAAGATCAAGTACCGAGCACTGGACAATGGCGAAATCAGCCACAACACCAGGGTCACCCTGCTGAATGAACAGGGTCAGGCCATCGCCAGCAGTACATTGCTCAAACCCACCGCGGACCAGGCCCTGCTCTCGCAGATCCGTCAGGCGTTACAGCTATAGGTGAGGTGCCCACACAGATGCCTGCAGGCCTGCCCGCACGGAGCCTGCAGCCGCGGCCGCGTGCAGTTGCTGGAGTACGCCGACAACGACTTGCCCATCCTGCGTCTGCCCCCAGGAGGAAAACGCCTGCTCGATCGCCTGGAAAACCTGCAGAGCCTGGGCGACGCCACCGGCTTCAACGAAGTGCGCAGCCTGCGCGGCATCCGGATCGAAATCGCCGCACTCCCCGGCCTCTGCCGCAAAACCCGCCAGGCACTGCCCACCGCCATCCGCCACGGCCTGGAAAAAAACCGGAGATCGCCTACGAGCTGCTTAACGCCCATGAGCTGTTTCGGGGTATTTGAAGGGCGGGAAACAGTAGCCGCGTCTGAAGTGGGACAGACGTGGATCGGCACAACGGCTAGCTAACAGCGAAGAGAAACCATTCGCCCTATTATTCTGGCTAAGATCCATAAATATAAACGACCGAATTTATTACTTATAAGCAAAAAGCAATATTTATCTCCCCACCCGCGATTAATATTAATTTAATCTTATTTGCTAATTATATTTATTAAGCATACGTTGGAGTGTCAATTATGGCATTCAACTCAAAGGATCGGCATGAAAGCCAGCTTAATTTCTGTAGCTGTGGCAGCCGCCATCGTGGCTTGGGCCCCGATCAGCCTGGCTCGTGAGGCCGTTGCGCTTCCCGGTGTAGTCGGGGCTGAAGGCGAGCTCAATGGTGTCGATACCACGGGTGGTGCCACATTAACCATCACCGATGGCCAGAACATCAACACCAATAACGACCTCGGCGGGGCATTTACCACTGATTCCAATAACACCGGCGATCTTCTGTTTCTCGGTGACTCAACAGTAACAGGGTCAACCGGTCAGCCGGGCGTTCTGTTTTTAAATATCAGCGCCGGCGCTACTGGCAACACGGTTAACTTTAATGGCGACGTATTCGCTACCACCTCGCAAATTAGCGGAGAAGGCACTGTAAATTTCAATGGTGACGTCATATCGGCACCTGTATTCGTTGGTGATGGCTTTCTTAATCTCGGCGCAGGTCAACTCCTGACGGGCGCTATCACGACTAATACTGCAAATACCGGCACGTTGACCCTGAATAACGGCAGTCATGTCGATGGGGCCATTGGCGGTGCAAACGGGCTGAAGCAAATCAATCTCTCTGGCGGCAATGCATCCATTACCGGTGCCGTACAAGCCCAAGGATTCAATCTCGGCGCGAATACCCTGGCCATCACTGGGGCATTGACCACTAACGCCAATGGCACGATTGCGACCTCCCTGGCCGGCAATACCGTCTACGGTAATATCCAGCCGTCCGGCGCTTCGAATATCAATGCTGCCGGCATTACGGTAATCCCAACTGTTACGGGCGTACTTACTGCCGGCACGACCTTCACGATTGTCGGCGGCCTGGCGGGCACCAACGGGGCGACTGTAACCGTACTCAATACCAACCCGCTCTACACCTTCTCCAGCGTGCCAACCACTACTGGCGATGTACTGATTACAGTTGAATCCGTTTCATTGGGCTCACCCGTGGCCGATGTAGCTGCCGGGGCACTGCTGGGTTCACCTGCTCCTGTAGGCTCCGATGTGCAAGTAGTTCAGGGTGCTGTGCTTGCTCTGCCCAGCGCATCAGCTGTCACCAATGCACTGGTGCAATTGGCCCCCAGCAGCACCAACCTGGCAGCCCCCTGGGTAGCAGGGCAGACGACGCGCCTGATGGAAGACATGCTGCAAGCACGTGTGGATGAAATCCAGAACCTGTGCTGCGACACCAGCTGTGGGACCGATAAGCCCCAGCAAGATCTGCGCAAGTGCAACGGTGATGAGCAACCGAGCAACTGGTGGGCCAAAACCTTTGGTAATGCAGGTAGCCAGGGTGATGTCGATAATAACTTCGGCTACGACACTAAAACCTACGGTTTGGTACTGGCTTACGACCGACCGGTGGGCGAAAACACCCGAGCGGGTATCAGCGCCGGTTATGCAAATAGCACCATTGACGGCAACAACTCTTCCGGTGAGACGACAATTGACTCTTACCAGCTGACGGGCTATCTCAATTACACCCCAGGCCCCTGGTATGTGCAGGGTGCTTTGACTGCCGGCATGGATCGATATGAAGGGGAACGCCAGATCACCTTCCCTGGCGTTAATCGCATGGCCAAATCTGACTACGACGGCCAGCAGTACACTGCTCTGGTTTCGGCCGGGAAGCATTTCTACTTCGATCAGGAAGTTACTGTTACCCCTTTCGCCTCGTTACAGACGTCGCTTATCAAAGTTGACAGCTATAAAGAAAGTGGCGCTGGCGGCTTGAATCATCGTGTGGATGATCAGGATTACAACCTGACTCAATCAGGCGTGGGCGTGAAGATCGAACGTGTTATTCGATCCGGCACCAGCACCTACTCCCCTGAAGTTCATGTCAAATGGATGCATGACTTTAGCGATACTTCTACTGAGCAGACCGCAGTCCTCACCGGGGGCGGATCGGCATTTAACGTGGAAGGCATAGAGCAGGATCGGGATCTGTACAATGTCGGCGCAGGCATCACCTTCCTGTCCTGCAATTGCGATAACAGTTCCTGGACAGTCAAAGGGCAATATGACTACAAGTGGAATGACAGCGAGTACTCGTCCAATCAACTGTCACTTATAGCCAGCCTCAAATACTAAATAGGCGCGTGTTGCCAGTGGCTCGTATGGGCTGCGTGATATTTCGCGCAGTTCATCACCAACAGCTGAAAACGCACGTGGGGCGCGGCGAAAACAGACGTTAGCCAGCGCCCCCGCCTGCCCTCTACGCTTCAGGGACCGAGTTTATTTATCCCTTCTGGCCTACCACGCGGCCACCAGCGCTCGCTTACGCAGACCAACTCGATCCCGAGATGACGCTCGGCAGCTTCGATATTGCGGTTCCCCGATTGCTCGACCTCTCGCTAAAAACTGCGGAACCCTGACCTCGCCTATACCAAGCGCTTGCAGCCTCAGCGACGCCGTGTAAAATCCCGCGCCCGAAAATGCAGGAGACAACACGTTGGCCATTCACTATTCCGCCTCCCAGGAAAATGTCGCATGCGGGCGCACCGGCTCGAACCTGAGCAGCACCCAGGACGTTACTCAGGTGTCATGCAAGCTCTGCCTTCGCAGCGTTGAAAAGGGCGCGACCGAGCCTGTACGCAAGACACCTACCCTGGCCGAGCTTAGAGCCGAAGCAAAAGCCGCCAAGGCGGCCCTCGCCGCGGCTGAAAAGGCGAAGCCGACCCCGTCCCTCACCCCTCGCGCCGAATGGCTGCAACGCCTGGAGCAGCTGCCGGGTAAGAACCGCATCCCACGCGGCGTAGCGCGCCAGGCATTTATCTAAGCGCAGCTGGCCATCAACGGACGCTTGCGAGCGTCCGCTTGTGGGCGATTCGCTCCATCATTCGGGCGAAGGGCCCTGAAGATAAATGCCCCCTTTCCTATAAGCCAAAGGCAAGACCTGCCCCTCCCCCTGCGGATACTCTTGAACTCCAGCACTTATTCCATCCTGCGGGCCAGCGCACGGTTTGCAAACGCGATGGCCAGCGCGACAACGATCAGCGCTAGGGCGGCGGCAAAGGTGATGCGCATACCCGTGGCAACGGCCTCGGGATGAGCCATGGCGATATCTGTCGTCGCCGAGGCGAACGCGAACACCGCGCCCATCGCCGATGCGCCGGTGATCAGCCCGAGATTGCGCGACAGGTTGAGCATGCCGGCGATAACACCGCGCTGCTCCGTGGCTATATCGCTCATCACAGCGGTGTTGTTGGCCGTCTGGAACAGCGCATAGCCGATGGTAACGACCACCAGGGGGGCGATATAGCCGCCAACGCCAAGCGTCTCCGGCAAGGTCGCCAGCAACAGGCAACCGGCGGCCATACCGCCAAGTCCCAGCGCCGTCATGCGTTGCGCGCCAAAACGATCGGCGAAGCGACCGGCGGGTGTAGCCGTCAACGCCGAGACAAAGGGTCCGACCGCCAAGGCCAGCCCCACTCGAGCGGCGTCAAGGCCAAGCCCACCCGACAGATAAAAAGGCCCTACCACCAGCGTCGCCATCATCACCGTCGAGACCAGTGCGCTCATGGCGAGGCCACCACACAAGCCTGGACCGCGGAATATCGCCAGGCGAATCAACGGCGATGCCACTCGCGCCTCGACCCATATGAACAGGCCAGCGCCGACTAAAGCAGCCAGCAACAGCGCCATACCCAGGCCGCGGCCCGTGGTCATGGCCAGCGCATAAGCCGCGAGCGTTAGCGCCAGCAACAACGTACCCAAGGGGTCGAAGCCGGCGCGCCCGGTCTTCTGCGCTTGCCGATCGGCGGGCAAGTAGCGCTGCGCGAGCAGCAGCGTCAGCAGGCCCAGCGGCACAGTGATCAGGAAGATCGCCTGCCAGCCGAACCCGGCGATCAGCAGGCCGCCGAGCGATGGGCCCAAGGCGGTACCAGTCGCCGACATGGTTCCGAGCAAACCCATGGCGCTGCCGGTCTTGGCCTTGCTCACCGTCTCGCCGATAAAGGCCATGGTCAGCGCCATCATGATCGCCGCGCCGAGCCCCTGCAGCGCCCGCGCGCCGATCAGCAGCCACAGCGTGGGCGCGAAGCCGCATAACGCGGAGGCCACCGTGAATAGAAATATCCCGGCCAGGAGCAGCCGTCGCCGGCCAATCAGGTCGCCGAGCCGGCCGACGCTGACGATCAGCGTGGTGATCATTAGCAGATAAGCAATAACGATCCATTGCACGTCCTGGAAGGAGGCATTGAACGCCTGCGCCAAGGTCGGCAAGCCGACATTGGCGATGCTGATACCGAGCGAGGACAGCAACACCGATAGCGACAGGCTGGCCAACGCCAGGCGCACCGAAGGCGTCTGTGGCGCACTGTGCGCTAGGTCCTCACCTTGTCCCGCAATAACTGACTTCATCGCACCCTCCTGTCTTCTGGCAACTCGCGAAACGGAGCTGTCAGAAATCTATCCCTGCGAGTAACCTGGCGGAAGGCGCAGCATTTGCAGGTTATTCGTGCGCGTAACGCCTTATCGAATCACGTCATGTCAGGACCGACATATGTCCACAGCCGATCTCAATTTGCTGGTCACTCTCGATGTGCTGCTCGCGGAAGGCAGCGTCGCACGCGCCGCCAAGCGCTTGCGGCTGAGCCCCTCGGCGATGAGCCGGGCGCTGGCGCGTTTACGCGAAACCATGGGCGACCCGCTGTTGGTCAGGGCCGGGCGCGGCCTGGTGCCCACGCCCCGAGCGCTCGAACTGCGCGAGCGCGTCGCACAACTGGTGCAGGATGCCGAAGCGGTGCTGCGCCCCGCCAAGCAGGTCGACCTGAAACAGTTGGTGCGAACCTTCACCCTGCGCAGTAGCGAAGGCTTTGTGGAAAACTTCGGCCCGGCGCTGCTTGCGCGCATCGCCCAGGAAGCGCCTGGCGTACGTCTGTACTTTGTACAGAAGCCGGATAAAGACAGCACGCCACTGCGCGACGGCACTGTCGACCTGGAAACAGGTGTCGTGGGCCAGGACGCCAGCCCCGAGCTGCGTACCCAGGCCTTATTCCGCGACCGCTTTATCGGCGTCGTGTGTGAGGGCCATCCGCTGAGCCAGGGCGAGATCACGCCCGCCCGTTATGCCGCGGGCGAGCACATCAACGTCTCCCGGCGCGGGCTCGACAAAGGCCCTGTCGATGAAGCCCTGCAATCGCTCGGCCTTGCGCGGCAGGTCGTGACGATAGCCGCCGGTTTTTCCACTGCGCTCGCTCTGGTCCGCGCCACCGAGCTGATCGTCAGCGTCCCGGAACGGCACACCGCCAGCCTACGCGCCGGCATGCACAGCTTTCCTCTTCCCGTCGCACTAGCGCCGTTCACCGTAGCCATGCTCTGGCACCCGCGAATGGATGCCGACCCCGCACATCGTTGGTTGCGCGGTTGTTTGCGAGAGGTATGTGCACAGTGGTCTGCGGTACAACCTGCATAGCCGGCTAACGGTGATGAATGACCATTTGGGGTTATAAGCCCCCAGATCACCTACCGCCCCCGCCCCGCCAACACCCGCGTTGCCCCCTGGGTTTTCTGGCAGTACCAGAACACCCGGCTGACGCCACGGGTAATCGCCACGTAGGCCAGGCGCAGGCTTTCGTCCTGCATGGCCTGGTCGTAGCTGTTGTTGAAGAAGCCCGAGTAGGCGTACAGGGCATTGCGCAGCGGGTGTGGTTCGGGCGGCATGCAGTCGTCGAGGATGATCGCCACTTCGGCCTGCAGGCCCTTGGCGCGGTGGATGGTGTAGGCCTTGACCGGCAGCTTCTTGTCGAGCTGCGCGGTGATGGCCTGCAGCGGCTCGTTGCGTCGGCTGAGCAGCAGCACCGCGTTGCGCTCGCTGCTGTTGCGCCCGGCCGCATGGGCGCACTGCTCGTGGATCTGCTTGAGCAGCTCCGGCAGGCGGGTCTTGCTGTCGAAGCGCTGGATCAGGCGCACGCCGTGGTCGTCCGGCTGCACGGCCTTGCTCGCCTGGCTGATCTTGCCCTGCTTGTAGACCACCCCACCGAGCACGGCCTCGGCGTCGCGAATAATCGGCTCGATGGAGCGGTAGTTGGTGGCCAGGGTCAGCACGGCGCTGGGCTTGGCCCGGCCCTTACCGGGGAAGTGTCGGTCGAAGTCGATAAACAGCTCCGGCGAGCTGCCGCGCCAGCCATAGATCGACTGCCAGTCGTCACCGATGGCCATCAGGCTGACCGCCGCGCCCTGCCTGGCCAGGGCCCGCTGCACGGCCTGCAGCCACTGGACGATCTGCGGCGAGATGTCCTGAAATTCGTCGATCAGCAGATGGCCGAACGGGGCCAGCGCCTCGGCAGGCACGCCCTGCCCGCCCGCACCAAGGCGTTCGGTCAGCTGTTGAAAAGCGGCGTTGAAGGTCGTCAACCCCTGGGCCTGCAGGCAGCTGGCGAAACTTTGCCAGAACAGCATCAGGGCTTCGATAAAGCAGCGTTCCTGGGCGCTGCAAACCAGCTGCTGCGGCTGAATCTGCTCGATACGGATGCCGATGCTTTCGATAAAACCGGCCTGGGCGTAGAAGGCCTCATACAGCGGCACGACGCTAAATTCGCCCTGCAACTTGAAACCATCGAGCGGCGCCTTGGGCAGGCGCTTGTCGTCGGCCGGCGGCATGGGCAGCTGCAACAGGCGGTGCACCCGCTCGCGAAACCCGGGCTGCTCGGCATAGCACTGCTGATAAGCCTGCTTGAGCAGGCGCTGCTGGGCCGGGCGCAGGCGCGAGGCCGTCAGCGGATTGTCCAGCTCGCGGCCGGCGGCCTGTTTGTCGTCCAGCTGCTCGAACCAGCGCGGGCTGGCGAGCAGCGTCTTGGCCATGCTGCCCATGGCCGAATGGAAGGTGCGCACGCATTGCCGGGCCAAGGCGTCGTCGAAGGGGTAGCCAAAGAAGCCCAGCACCTTGAGCAGACGCTCGCGCAATTCGGCGCAGGAGGCGTTGGTAAAGGAGATCAGCGTCAGCCGCTGTGGCTCGATGCCCAGGTGACAGAGCATAAAGGCCACCCGCAGCACCAGGGTGGTGGACTTGCCCGAGCCGGCCCCGGCGAAGATCCGCGTCAGGGGATGGTTGCCGAGGATCATCGCCCACTGTTCGTCCGAGGGTGCGCTGACCACCCCGGCCTCCACCGCCCGGGCCACTTGCGCACGCATGGCCTGGATCTGCGCGGCGTCGACCGTCATCAGCGCGGGGCCGTAGATGCCTGCGGTCGGAGGTTTGCTGGCCTTGCTACGGGGCTTGGCGGATTTAGCGGCTGCACCCGCCTTGGTCTTGCGGGCGCTTGCCGTGCCCTTTTTCGCCCGCGCGGCGGGCTTTTTATGCACCACCGCCGCCTCGCGCTCGGCACGCAGGTAGGCGGTGGTATGTGGGAAGTAACGGGCCAGGGCAGCGGAAATAAGCCGCTTATAGCGCTGCACAGCAGTGGGCATTCGGTGATCCAGTCATTTAGATAGATCGTTGAATGATAAGTGTTTTTCACCGCGCCCCGAGAGGATGTTTACAAAAGTAGCGAGCGATGGCTAGGCAAGGCGAAAACGACCGAAAAAGCGGAGTGTACGAATAGTACATGAGCATTTTGAGGTTGATTTCAACGCAGCATGGCCGAGCGCAGTAATTTGTAAACACCCTCTGGCAAGCGATGGCAAACCGTCCGACTAATCGAGCATTCCGACATAACGCGGATGACTGGCCACACGTTGCAGCCAGCTGCGAATGGCCGGGTAGCCGCTCAGATCGAAGCCGCCCTCGTCTGCCACGTGGGTGTAGGCGTACAGGGCGATATCGGCAATCGAGAAGTGCTCGCCGACCAGATAGGGCGTGCGTTGCAGCTGTTGCTCCATCACCTTGAGCGCCTTGTGACCGCGTACATGGCATTCCTCATATTCAGCCCGGCGCGCCTCGGGCAGGCCCTGGTACAGCTGGATAAAACGCGCCACCGCGACATAGGGCTCGTGGCTGTACTGCTCGAAGAACTGCCACTGCAGCACCTGGGTGCGCAGGCGCGGCTCGCTGGGCAGAAACTCGCTGCCATCGGCGAGGAAATTGAGGATGGCATTGGATTCCCACAGGCAGGTACCGTCTTCCAGCTCCAGCACCGGGATCTTGCCGTTGGGGTTCTTGGCCAGGAAGGCTTCGCTCTGGGTTTCGCCCTTGAGGATATCCATCGCTATCCACTCATAGGGCAGCCCCAGCAGATGCAGCATCAGCTTGACCTTGTAGCAGTTGCCCGACCGGTAGTCGCCATAGACCTTGTACATGGTGCCTCCTATCTTTCCTGTCCATCTGCTTTTGGTAGGAGCCAGGGGGACGCCTAGTCCTTGCTGCTGTCCGGCGTCCCGGCAATGCTTTCGCTTACAGCGGATCGCCAGCAAGCTGGCTCCTACAGGTTTATCAACGCTCTAAAGTGCCTGGGCCTGCCGAATCACCTCGGCCAGGCGCTTAAGGCCTTCACCCAGACGCTCCGGGGCAACATGGCTGAAGTTAAGCCGCAGATGCCCAGGGTGCGCATCCGGATCGATAAAAAACGGCTCGCCCGGCATAAAGGCCACGTTCTGCGCCAGGGCCGGAGCGAGCAGCGTGCGGGTGTCCAGCGGCTGCTTGAGGGTCAGCCAGAAGAACAGCCCGCCCTGCGGCACCTGCCAGTCGGCCAGGTCGCTGAAATGCTCTTCCAGCACCGCCTGCATGGCATCGCGGCGGATGCGGTAGAAATCGCGCAGCTCGGCCAGATGGCCGCGGTATTTCTCGCTGCCCAGCCACTGCAGCGCCTGCCACTGGCCGATGCGGTTGGTGTGCAGATCCGCCGACTGCTTGAGGCGCAGCAGATAGGGGTACAGATCCGGTGTGGCGATCAGATAACCGACGCGCAGGCCGGGCAGCAGGGTCTTGGACACGGTGCCGGTATAGATCCAGCTAGCCTTGTGCAGGCGGCTGACGATAGGCGTGGCGCTGCCTGCGTCGAACACCAGCTCGCGGTAGGGTTCGTCTTCGATCAGGGTCACGCCGAACTCATCCAGCAGCGCCGCCACCGCGTCGCGCTTGGCTTCGCTGTAGCGCACCGCTGAGGGGTTCTGAAAGGTCGGGATCAGGTAGGCGAAGGCCGGCTTGTGGTTTTCCAGGCGCTGGCGCAGGGCGTCGATCTGCGGACCATCGGCTTCCTGGGGCACGGAGATGCAATCGGCACCGAACAGCTGGAAGGCCTGCAGCGCGGCCAGATAGGTCGGCGCTTCGAGCAGCACTTCGGTGCCCGGGTCGATAAACAGCTTGCTGGCCAGATCCAGGGTCTGCTGCGAACCGCTGACGATCAGCACCTGGCTGGCCTCGCAGGGCACGCCCAGGGCACGGGCCTCACTGGCAATCGCTTCGCGCAGCGCTGGCTCACCTTCGCTCATGCCGTACTGGCCCATGCTGGCCGGCATCTCGGCCCACTCGACCTTGGGCAGCATGGGTTCGGCGGGCAGGCCGCCGGCAAAGGACATGACTTCCGGACGCTGCGCCGCGGCGAGGATTTCACGGATCAGGGAGCTTTTCAGGCGGGCGACGCGTTCGGAGAAGGCCATGGATATCACCGGTAGCAAAGGCAAATAAAAATAGGTCAAACTGTTTGACCGAAACTACGATGCCGCATAGAGATACGTCAATATGACTGACCTAAAAAATTTCCAGGAGAAATTTTTAACGTCGCACAGCGACGGCCCGCAGGGTGGCCGCCATGGTTGGCAGGCCATAAAAAACCCTGCCGTCCAGCAAGCTGCCATGGAGGCCTTCTTCTTCGGTTACCAGGCGTTTACCGCCAAGGCTGACGAAATGCTGGCGCGCCGCGGCCTGTCGCGGGTGCACCACCGCATCCTGTTCTTTATCGCCAAATACCCGGGGCTAAGCATAAAAGAACTGCTCGGCTATCTGGGGGTGAGCAAGCAGGCGCTGAATACGCCGCTGCGCCAGTTGCTGGAAATGGACCTGGTGCAAAGCCTGGCCGCCGAAGACGACAAGCGCAAACGCCTGCTCGGCTTTAGCGCCGAAGGGGCCAAGCTGGAACTGGCCCTGCGCCGCGAACAGGCCAGGCTGCTGCAGCGGGCCTTCGGCGAAGTGGGTGACGAGGCGGTGCAGGGCTGGCTCAAGGTCAACCAGGCCCTGGCCGGTAAGGGGCTGGAGTCAGAACCCCGTAACGCGTAATAGCTGGTGCGCACGGCGCACCCTACGGCCAGTCGCAGGCCAACTGTATTGCTAAGCCGGAAAAACTGTACCGGTCTTTTCTAAAAACACTTTAGAACTGTTACGCCCATTGCCCGCCCTGCTGTACCGCGACGCCCTGCCCCGTGCGCCTTAGGCTGAGCAGCACTATCCCCGAGTGCCGCCGCCATGACTGCCGAACTGCTGATCGCCTTTGTCGCCTTTGCCTTCGTTACCTCGGTAACGCCGGGGCCGAACAATATGATGCTGTTGGCCAGTGGGGTGAACTTCGGCCTGCGCCGCAGCCTGCCGCATATGTTCGGTATCAGCCTGGGCTTTATGCTGCTGGTGGCCTCGGTGGGTCTGGGTCTCGGCCAGTTGTTCGAGCAGGTGCCGTTGCTGCACAACGTGCTGCGTTACCTGGGCGCGGCTTACCTGCTGTACCTGGCCTGGAAAATCGCCCGCTCCGGTGCGCCGCAACATGGCGAGCAGCCGGTGGGCAAGCCCTTTACCTTCCTGCAGGCGGCGGCCTTCCAGTGGGTCAACCCCAAGGCCTGGATCATGGCCATCGGCGCAATCACCACCTATACCCCGCAGGAGAATTTCGTGGTCAATGTGCTGCTGATTGCGGCACTCTTCGCCCTGGTCAACTGCCCCAGCGTCGGCCTGTGGACGGTGGCCGGCAGCCTGCTGCGCAACTGGCTGAGCAACGCCCGCGCCCTGCGCGTGTTCAATATCGGCATGGCCCTACTACTGGTGGCCTCGCTCTACCCCATCTTCGCGGACACCGGATTGCTCTGATGCACGACCTGTCTCAAGCGCGTTTACGGCCACTGGCAGACACCTCCACTTCGGCGGTGGTGGCCGGCTTTATCGCCATGCTCACCGGCTACACCAGCTCCCTGGTGCTGATGTTCCAGGCCGGCCAGGCCGCAGGCCTGACCAATGGGCAGATTTCCTCATGGATCTGGGCGCTGTCGATCGGCATGGCGCTCTGCTGCATCGGCCTGTCGCTGCGCTACCGCGCGCCGATCATGATCGCCTGGTCGACGCCGGGCGCGGCGCTGCTGATCACCAGCCTGCCCGGAGTACCCTATGCCGAGGCCATCGGTGCCTATATCTTCGCCTCGGCGTTGATTGTGCTGATCGGTCTGACGGGCACCTTCGACCGCCTGATGCGACGTATCCCCGCCTCCATCGCCGCCGCCCTGCTGGCCGGGGTGTTATTCAAGATAGGCCTTGAAATCTGCGTGGCTGCCGAACAGCAACCGCTACTGGTGGTGGCCATGCTGCTGGCCTATCTGTTCGGCAAGCGCCTGTTTCCCCGTTACGCGGTACTGGCGGCGCTGATTGTCGGCAGCGTGCTGGCCGGGCTCTTCGGCCTGCTCAACTTTGAACACTTCGAGCTGCAACTGGCGGTGCCGGAGTGGACCACGCCAAGCTTTTCCTTCGCCGCGGCGATCAGCATCGGCATTCCGCTGTTTATCGTCGCCATGGCCTCGCAGAACCTGCCGGGCATGACCGTGCTGCGGGCCAACGGTTATAACGTGCCGGCCAGCCCACTGCTGACCACAACCGGCCTGACCTCCATGCTACTGGCCCCCTTCGGCAGCCACGGTATCCATATGGCGGCCATCAGCGCGGCGATCTGCGCCGGTCCCGAGGCCCACGAAGACCCGAAAAAGCGCTACACCGCAGCCATCTGGTGCGGAGTGTTCTACGGCATCGCCGGAATCTTTGGTGCCACCCTGGCCGCTCTGTTCGCCGCCCTGCCGAAGGCCTTGATCCTGTCCATCGCTGCGCTTGCGCTGTTCGCCTCGATCATCGGCGGCCTGACCCAGGCCATGAGCGAGCCCCAGGAACGCGAAGCGGCGCTGATCACCTTTCTGGTCACCGCCTCGGGCATGACCCTGTTCAGCGTGGGCTCAGCCTTCTGGGGCATAGTCGCGGGGCTCTTGACCCTGGCGATTCTTAACTGGGGCAAGCAGGACGCTTGATTGATGGGTATCGCTGAACTCGAAGCTATGTGGGAGGGGCTTTAGCCGCGACAACTGCGATAAAAGCTCGCCGCTAAAGCGCCTCCTACATGCCCGCAGCACGGGCTCAAGGTCACCCACCATAAAAAACGGGCTTATGCATACGCATAAGCCCGTTTTTGTTACAGCCGCTGCAATCAGCCGCGCTGGCGCTTGGGCAGCACGTCCTTGAGTTTGGCGTGCATATTGCGCAGGGTCTTCTCGGTGCTTTCCCAGTCGATGCAGGCATCGGTCACGGATACGCCGTACTTGAGCTGGCTGAGGTCCTTGGGAATCGACTGGTTGCCCCAGCCCAGGTGACTCTCCACCATCAGGCCGACGATGGACTGGTTGCCTTCGAGAATCTGGTTGGCGACGTTGTCCATCACCAGCGGTTGCAGGGCCGGGTCCTTGTTGGAGTTGGCGTGGCTGCAAT
>CAZOEC010000007.1:0-64005 GCA_964578635.1 uncultured Pseudomonas sp. | reverse complement strand
TATGCCGGTGGATGTTCTCCACCACGACGATGGCGTCGTCCACCACCAGGCCGATGGCCAGGACCATGGCCAGCAGGGTCAGCAGGTTGATCGAGTAGCCCATCAGCTGCATAAAGAACATCACGCCGATCATCGACAGCGGGATGGTGATCACCGGGATCAGCACCGAACGGAACGCGCCGAGGAACAGGAATACCACCACGATGACGATCAGCACGGCTTCGAACAGGGTCTTCACCACCTCATCGATGGAGGCCTGAATAAACAGCGTGGCGTCATAGGCAATGGAGACTTTCAGGTTCGGTGGCAGCTGCGCTTCCAGCTCGGGCATGACCTGGCGCACTTCCTTGATCACATCCAGCGGGTTGGCCCCCGGCGTGCCCTTGATGGCGATGTACACCGAGGGGGTGCCATCGAAGGAGCTGATCGAGTCGTAGCTTTCCGCGCCCATTTCCACCCGCGCCACATCGCGGATCAGCACGCGGCTGTCACCGACGGTTTTCAGCGGGATGGCAGCAAAGGCCTCGGCGGATTTGAGGTCGGTTTCGGCGTTGATGCTGGTGACCACGTACTCGCCCTTCACTTCGCCCGCTGCGGCGAGGAAGTTGTACTTGCGCACCGCGTCATTCACGTCGCTGGCGGTCACGCCGTAGGCACCCATCTTCACCGGGTCGAGCCACAGACGCATGGCAAACACCTGATTGCCGAGAATCTCGGCCTCGGCCATGCCAGGCAGGGTGGCCAGCTTGGGCTGGATCACCCGCGACAGGTAGTCGGTGATCTGCGGGTTGGACAGCTCGTCGCTGTAGAAGCTGATGTACATCAGCGCCGTGGAGTCGGCGGCTTCCTTGCTCAGCACCGGGTCTTCGGCGTCCTGCGGCAGCTGGTTCTTCACCTCGTTGGCCTTGGCCAGCAGTTCGGTGAACAGGCGGTCGCTATTGGCACCGATGCGCGCATAGATCGAGATGATCGACACATTCTGCCGGCTGACCGAGGTCATGTAGTCGATACCGTCGGCGCTGGCCAGACTCTGCTGCAGTGGCTGGGTGATATAGCCCTGGATGGTCTCGGCATTGGCCCCGGGGTAAGCCGTGGTCACCGTGATCAGGGCGTTTTCCATCTGCGGGTACTGGCGGATGGTCAGTTTGCTGAATGCCTGAAAGCCAAGCAGGATGATCAACAGACTGACCACGGTCGCCAGTACCGGGCGACGGATAAAGGGATCAGTAAAAGCCATAAATAAGTTCCTTTACGCCTGCGCGATTACTCGACGCTCGGCTTGGCCTGGGCATTGGCGATGCTGACGTGGGCACCGTTATCCAGCTTCAGCTGGCCGGCGGACACCACCTGCTCACCGGCCTGCAGGCCTTTGCTGATCACCACCTGGCCGTCGCGGCGCTCGCCGCTGTCGACGAAGCGGCGCTCGACCACCAGTTCGGCCTGGCCATTGGCGTCCTTGACCACCTGGCCGTCTTCACCTTTCTTCTCGTCGATCACGTACACCGAATTGCCATACAGGGTGTAGGTGATGGCGGTTTCCGGGACGACGATCAGCTTCTGCTCGCCTGGCAGCAGCACTTCCAGGTTGGCGAACATGCCGGGCAGCAGTTTGCTTTCCGGGTTGACCAGCATGGCGCGCACCTGCACGTTGCGGGTGGCGTCTTCGACCTTGGGGTTGATCGCGGCGATTTCGCCCTCGAACACCTCGTCCGGGTAAGCCGCCACGCTGAAGCGCACGCGCACGCCGACAGCCAGTTTGGGCACCGCCTGTTCCGGCAGGAAGAAGTCGACGTAGAGCTTGCTCAGGTCCTGCAGGGTGGCGATGGTAGTGCCCGAGGACAGGTAGTCACCGACATCGACCTGACGGATGCCGATGGTGCCGGCAAACGGCGCGAGGATGCGTTTCTTTGCCAGTTGCGCCTGCAGCTGGGCCACGCTGGCGTTGGCCTTCTGCAGGCTGGCGGAGAGGCGGTCGAACTCGCTTTTCGAGATGCTCTGGCGGTTGATCAGGCTGCGCCCGCGTTCGAATTCGACCCGTGCCAGGCCCAGTTCGGCCTGGGCGGTGGCCAGGCTGGCCTGCTCGACATCGCTGTCCATCTGGATCAGCGGCTGCTGCAGGGTGACCTGCTCGCCGGAGCGGAACAGCACCTGTTGCACGGTGCCGCCGACTTCCACCGTCAGGTCGACGCCCTGGAAGGCTTTCAGGGTGCCGATGGCCGGCAGGCGACCCTGCCACGGGCGTTCTTCGGCCGTCGCGGCATCGACGCTGATGGCCGGCTGCGGGGCCGAGAACATCTGCACTTCCTGGTAGATGGAAAAGCCTTTGTAGGCGGCGAGGGCGAGTACCACGACGAGTACTGCGCCGAGCATGATCAGCATGCGGCGAAGCAACATATTCCGGTTCCTTGGCAAGGCGGTTAAGTGGCCTGGGAATAGGCAAGAAGGGCACATTAGACCTCGCGCTGAGGCCTGTCAAAGATTCGCATTTACAAAGTAATGTGGTGCAAAAGTTGCCCGATTGATCAAGTGCTTTTTAAGCAAAATGCCAGCATTTGCTGGCATTTTGTCTGCTGCGTTGCGGTGGTGTCAGGCACTCAGGCGCTGGGTTACCTCACTGAGCTGGGTGGAGAGCAGATGCAGGTTCTGCCCGGCGACTTCGGTGCGTTGCACGTGCTTCTGGTTGGCGGTGGCGATGGCGGTGATCTCGGTGAGGTTGCGCGAGATGTCTTCGGCTACCGAGGTCTGCTCCTCGGCAGCGGTGGCGATCTGCCGGTTCATATCGCGGATCGCCTCCACTGCGCCGGTGATCAGTTGCAGGGTGGCACCGGCCTCGGTGACCTGGGTCACGCCTTCCTCGCTGCGCTGCTGGCCGCTCTCGATGGCGCGTACCGCATTGACCGCGCCGGTCTGTACGGTGTCGATGATCTGGTGGATCTCGGTGGTGGACTCGGCGGTGCGCTGGGCCAGGGTGCGGACTTCATCCGCCACCACGGCAAAGCCGCGGCCCTGCTCACCGGCGCGGGCCGCTTCGATGGCGGCGTTGAGCGCCAGCAGGTTGGTCTGCTCGGCGATGCCGCGAATCACTTCCAGCACCTTGCCGATACGGCCGCTGTCGGCTTCCAGGCGGCGTATCACATCCGAGGTGTTGCTGATTTCGCTGCGGATATCGGTGATGGTCTTGATGGTCGCCTGCATCACCGTTTCGCCCTGGCGTGCGGCGCTGTCGGCATCGTCCGCGGCATTCGCCGCCTCGGCGGCGTGGCGCGCCACTTCCTGGGCGGTAGCGGACATTTCATGCATGGCGGTGGCCACCTGGTCGGTGCGCGAGAACTGCTCGCGGGTGCCCTGGGACATCAGGGTGGCGATGGCATTGAGTTCGCCGCTGGCGTTGTCCAGATCGGCGGTGCTGCGCTTCAAGCGGGTAAAGGTGTCGGCCAGAAAGTCGCGCAGGATATTCGCGGCCACGGCCAGGTGGCCCAGTTCGTCCTGGCGGCTGGCATCCACCTGCTTGCCGAAGTTGCCCTGGCTGAGCTGGGTGACATGGGCGATCAGCTCGCGGATCGGGTTGATCAGGTTGCGGTTGACCAGCCACAGGCTGAACAGGGCAACGATCAGGCTGGCCCCGAGCATGATCAGGGTACCGAAGAGGATGGTGCGGTCCGCCGTCGCATTGATCTGGCTGGCCTGCTCCTGGCTCTGGTTGCGCAGTTGCTCGACCAGTTCGTTCATCTGCTGGCTGGTGCCGCGGTCGATGCCGGACACTGCCTGGTCGCCGACCTTGGCATCGCCACCGGCGGCGAGAAAGGCGTCGCGGCCCTTGCGGTAGTTGCTGCCCAGGCTCTGGTGCTCCTGGCGCAGGCCTTCGACCTGGGCTCTGAGCGCGTTATCGTCGGCGGCCAGGGTGGTCAGGTGCGCGAGCACATCCTGCACCTTGCGTTCCTGGGCCTCGAACTGGCTCCAGTACTTGTCCAGTTGCGCCTTGTCGCCACCGCGCAGCAATACGTTTTTCCACTCCTGCACCTGGATCTTGAATTCCAGATTGGCCTGGTCGACCAGGCGTGAGGCTTCCAGTGGGCCGTCGAGCAGGCCGCGGTAGGCCTGCATGCCGCCGGAGAGGAAGCTGAAACAGGCCAGGGCGGTGATCAGCAACAGGGCCAGGCTGCCGCCGAGCAGGGCGAGAATTTGTGCGCGCAAGGATTTTTGCAGAAACATGGGTGGGTGCCCCTGAGTGGATAGATGGCGAACTCCAGCGACGCGCATGGCGTGTCTGCGAATATCCTTATCGACTGGTACCGGGCTGCCGGGAAGCAGTGGCTAGTCGGGAGTATAGATCGTCTCTGCGGCAGCGTTCTTTAGCCTGCCGCAGGGGGGCTACAGGCTTAGAGGCGGGCGTTTAGACCAGGCGCAGGTGGTTGTCCCACAGGCCGGCGGGGAGTTGTAGCGGCTGGCTGCTAATCTGGGCGCTACGGCAGTCATACAGGCGGCAACGGCCGACGCCGCTACTGACCACAAAACCGTCGGCTACCGCGCCCACTCCGGCACAGTCGGCCAGTGGCGCATCCAGGCGCAGCTCGGCGCTGTCCAGGTCCCAGATAAACACCCGGTTGCCGCGTGGCGCGGTCAACGCGAGCAGGCGCAGCTCGCTGTGGATCGCCACGCTGGCGGTGTACTGGTTCATCAGCTGGCGCTGTGCGTCCGCCACCGGGAAGTGCTGGAAGGGCTGTCCAGGGCGCTTGATCGCCAGCAGCGGCACCACATCGCTGAGCTCGCCCATATATTGCTGACCGCTGACCAGGGTGCCGTCGCTGGCCACGGCCATATGGCGCACGCTGTTCATCCGTTCGGGCAGCTGCTCCTTGCTGATCAGGCTGCCGTCGCGGCGCAGCAGCACCAGGCTGGAGTCCATGGCGTCGAGGTTCATTTCCACCCGGCTGTCGGCTTCGGTGCGGATGCCGCCGTTGGCCACCGCCAGGGTTTCGCCGTCTGGCAGCCAGAGCAGCTGGTGTGGGCCGATGCCGTGGGTCGACAGCTCACCCGTGCGCTGCAACTGTTCGCCCTGCAGGCGGTAAACGCCAAGCACGCCGCGACCGGGGTCGGAGGTGTCATTCTCGGTGGCGTACAGCCATTCGCCATCCTTGTGGAACACCGCATGGCCGTAGAAGTGGCGCTGCTTGGGCGAGTTGATTGTTTGCAGCAGGCGGCCGTCGCGGGTGTCGATCAAGTAGCTCTGGGTGCTGGGGCGACGGCCGACAAACAGCGCCATCGGCAGAAATGGATGGCCGATCACATCGTGGCAGCGTTCGCTGACCTGGGTGGCAAACACCTGGCTGCCATCCAGGCGGTAGCCGACGGCGAAGTGCTTGCCTGCACTGTCGTTGCGCGCCGACAGCAGCAGCGGCTGCGGGCCACTGTGCAGCAGCGTCCAGCCACTGAAAGCGCCAGCGGCCGCTGCCGTGGTGGCAACAGCGGCAGCACTTAGGCCGAGAAAGGCGCGGCGATTGATCTGCATGCTTTAGTCGCCGTCGTGGGCGTTAAAGCCCAGCTGGATGCCCAGCACCTTCGCCAACTCGGCTTCGTGCAGGCGATGCAGGGCGTCGAGGCTGTCATACAGGGCGTTGAGTTCGGCGCGCTCGGCTTCGTCGCCAAGCAGTTCGCCGAGCGGGCGCTGGGCGGCGGCAAGACGCTGGCGGGTGTCGCTATAGGCGGCGTCGATGCGCTGTTTCAGCCCGGCTTGAGCACTGCCCAGCAGCGCCTGGATGCCATCCTGTTCGGCACCCAGCCAGATGCGTTCGGCGCTGGCCAGGCTGGCGGCGAGGTTGGCCAGGCTCGCCTTGCTGCGCCAGGCTTCGGCTTGATAGGGCTGCGGCTGGCCTTTGCTCTGGCGGCCGAGCGGGGTGCCGAGTTTCTTCTTCAACCCGTCGATGGCGCTGACCTGGGTGCGCAGGATATCGGCCACGGCCTCGGCGGCTTCGGCGTAGCGCGTGTTGGGGAAGCTGGTCAGTTGCGCGGCCATGCCGTCCTGGGCTTGCCACTGGCTCAGCACATCGGCGGCGAGCACCTGCTGATGCTCGCCGATGGCGACGATCAGCGGGCAGTAGCGGGCCTTCTGCTCGGCGACATTGAGGTCGATGGCCGGGTCGAACAGCAGGTATTCATAGGCGGTCAGGCCTTGCACCACGACGCTGGATTTATCCAGATCGGCCGGGGGCAGCTCGGGCTTGTTGTTGAGCAGGGCTTCGACCTGGCGTGCCACCAGGTTCTTCTTGTCCGGCCAGAACTGCACTTGCCAGGCGCGGTTACCCTCGGCCAGGGGGCCGAGCAAAGCCGGTTGCAGGGCGGCCCAGGTGCTTTGCGCGCTGGCAAAGGCCTGGCGCGCGTCCGCCAGGTTCTGTTGGCCTGCGCAGAAGGCCTGGCCGCTGGCGGCCAGTTGGCGGTCCGCCTCGCTCCAGGTGCTGTAGATCGGCAGCAGTACGCCGTCGACGAGGGCGCTGCTGACGGCTTGCTGCGGGTCGGCTGGGGTACAGCCGACCAGGGTCAGACCGAGCAGGGCGAGCGTGAGGGGTGAGCGGATCATTGGCGGCTCCTTACAGCGAATTCAGAAAAGCCAGCAGCGCGGCGCGCTCCTCGGCATTGAACGTCAGCACCTGTTGCTTGGCCGCTTCGGCTTCGCCGCCGTGCCAGAGAATGGCCTCCAGCAGGTTGCGCGCGCGGCCGTCGTGGAGGAGCTGGGTGTGGCCGCTAACGGTCTCGGTCAGGCCGATGCCCCACAACGGCGGGGTGCGCCATTCGCGGCCACTGGCGAGAAACTCCGGACGGTTGTCAGCCAGGCCTGCGCCCATGTCATGCAGTAGCAGATCGCTGTAAGGACGTATGACCTGATTGGCCAGTTCCGGTTCGGCGGCGTCGCTGGCGGTGGTGAACTGCGGGGTATGACAGCCCTGACAGCCAGCCTGGTGGAACAGGCCCTTGCCCTTGAGCACCTGCGGCGCGTCGACCTCGCGGCGCGCCGGTACGCCCAGGTTGCGACTGTAGAACAGCACGCTGGCGAGGATGTTGTCGCTGACTTCTGGCTCGCCGCCGTGGGGCGCATTGCGACAGTCCGTCTGCGCTTCTGTGCAGTTGTCATGGGCAATCAGCGTGCTGGTCAGGCCCATGTCGCCGGCAAAGGCTTCGGCGTTCTGCTGGTTGAGCGTCGGCTGGCCCGCTTTCCAGCCGAAACGGCCGAGCACCGTGCGCTGTTGCTCGCGGTCCCAGACCCGATTGGCGCGCCCGGAAATGCCATCGCCATCGCTGTCCTCAGGGTCGGCATTGGCCAGGATGGCGGCTTCGGGAATGGCTTCGAGCAGGCCCAGGCCGATCATCGGCGGGGCAATACGGGCGGAAAACAGCGTGTCGGGATGCAGATCGCCGTAGCCGAGCTGGCTGATTTCCAGGCTGGGCTTGCGCAACTCGACCTGTGTGCCATCGGCAAAGCTGACTTGTTGCGTGCTGTAGCTGACCCGCACCTTGCCCTCGGGCGCGACGCCCGGGTTGGCCATGTCCTGCAGCTGGCCGCCGTAGGTGGGTTCGGCGAGCACGCCGAGGCGCTCGATGATCTGTGCGTGTTCACTGCCGGCCGGAATAGACAGGCGCACCAGCATGGACACCGAACTCACGGCGTCGGGCTGCGGAGGATGGCCGCGGCCGTCCTTGATATGGCAGTTCTGGCAGCCGTTGGTGTTGAACAGAGGACCGAGACCGTCACGCGCAGTGGTGGTGGCTGGCGCGGTGACCCAGGGGTTGCGGAAGAAACTGTTGCCGACACTGAAGTCCAGGCGACGACTCGGCGACAGGTTGGCCGCAGGCATGGAGAAGGCATTTTGGTCGTGCTTGAACACCGTGGCGCTGCCGGCGGACAGGGCTTCGCCGGGTTCGGCCTGGGTAAAGCGCGGGGCCTGATCACAGGCACTCACGCCCAGGGCGAGGCTTAACAGCAGCAGGCGATGGAGCGGGGCGGGCATGAACAGGAATCCGGGCGGAACAATCAGGCCGGGATCTTAACAGTGTGAGTGAATTTTAATAAGACGGATTTGCATTACCAGTGGTGGCTAAAGGTCGCAGGGTATAAGAATCACCGGAAACGATTGCTGGTATCAGCGTAGCGATGGCCCCGAAGGCGTGGCTGGAAGAGGGGGGAAGCTTGCAGCGGCCGCAATCGGTAGGGTGCGCTGTGCGCACCAGGCGTCTGTGGCGGCACCGGTGTTGGTGTTGGTGCGCACCAAGAACCTGCAGCCAGCCTCGGTGCGCACGGCGCACCTACTTAGCCACAAAAAAGCCGCGGCTCTACTGGAGAGTCGCGGCTTGGGGCGTTTCGCTGCTGTTGCTCAGCGTCTTACTTAGAAGCTGTGGTCAGCGGTATCTGGATTCAGATCACTGATACCCAGCTTGCTGGCGGCCTGCTCGATTGCGCCGGTCTGCTTGACCAGGGCGGCGATGGCGTCACGGACGATCTGCTGGCCTTCGGCGTTGTCGGCAGCGATCAGCTGATCGAAGTGCTTGCCGTTGCCCGCGCTATCGACCAGAGCCTGCAGCTTGCCTTCGGTGGCTTCGAGATCGGTCTTCAGGGTGCTGTCAGCGGCGGCGTCAACCTTGGCCACCAGCGACGACAGGCTCGGGCCGCTCAGGGTGGTGCCGTCGACCTTCTGGTACTCGCCCAGGTAGACGTTGCGAATGCCCTTGCCGTTGTAGAAGTGCGAGTTGTGGGTGTTGTCGCTGAAGCAGTCGTGCTCGTCTTCGGTGGAGTTGGCTTCCAGCGCGACCTTCATGCGCTCGCCGGCCAGTTCGCCGAGGGACAGGCTGCCCATGCCGAAGAGTATCTTGCGCAGGCCGTTCTCGGCCGATTCGGCTTCAAGCTTGGCGCGGTAGTTGTCGGCGTTGCCGGCTTGCCACTGCACGACCATCGCATCGAGATCGCTGACCAGCAGTTGGGTGGCGGCCTGGAGGAAGGCGCGACGGCGCTCGTTGTTGCCGCCGGTGGCACCTTCACCCACCACGAAATCGCTGGCTGGACGCTCGCCGGCACCCGGGCCGCTGCCGTTCAGGTCCTGGCCCCAGAGGAGGAATTCGATGGCGTGGTAGCCGGTGGCGACGTTGGCTTCGGAGCCGCCCAGTTCATTCAGGCTGGCCAGCAGTTCCGGGGTGATGGTGCTGACGTCGAGCTTGTCTTCACCGACCTGCAGCTCGGTGTTGGCGACGATATTGGCCTGTGCGCCAGGGTTGCCCAGGGCGTGCTGGTAGTCCTGGGCGACGTAGTCGATCAGGCCTTCGTCCAGCGGCCAGGCGTTGAGCTGGCCTTCCCAGTCGTCGACCACGGCGTTGCCGAAACGGAATACTTCGCTCTGCATATAGGGCACACGGGCCGCCAGCCAGGCTTCGCGGGCACCTTTCAGGGTGTCCTGGTTCGGGTTGACGAGCAGGGCATCGATGGCACCTTGCAGGGTTTTACCGGTGCTGGCGGCGTCGCTGAACACGGCCAGGGCCAGGTCGGCGTAGTGGCTGACCACGGCCTTGGCGGCAGCTTCGTCGACCTGGCTGGCGGCTGCGACCGGAGCGCTGCTGGCGGCAGGGGCTGCTGGCGCGGCGGCCTGGCTGGCCGGGGCTTTGTCTTCGCCGCAGCCGGCGAGGGAAATGGCAATAGCAAGCAGGCTGGCGGAAGCCAGGGGCATACGAAGCATGACGGAGTCCTTTACGAGATAAATGAAGCGAGCTCGGATCGCGAGCGCTAGAAACCGAAACATAATGCGAAAGATTTGCATTTTGTGCAAAGGGTTGCTGCGCCGAGTTTTATCCAAACCCGTGAGCCGGCTCCGCTTTGGTCGTCAGGGATGAGGCTAAAATGCCAGCACAGATGCCATCCACAGCCCCAGGGGAGTCCTGCATGAGCCTTACCAGCGTCGCCATTGTCGTTATCCTGATCCTCGCGGCTGCTTACGCGGTGGTGCTCTACAACGCCCTGGTGCGTCTGAAGCACGGGGTCAGCAAGGCCTGGGCGAATATCGATGTGTTGCTCAAGCAGCGCCATGAGGAGCTGCCCAAGCTGGTCGAAACCTGCAAGCAATATATGCAGCATGAACGCACCACCCTGGAGCGGGTGGTCACCGCCCGCCAGGCGGTGGCCAGTGCCCGGGAGAAGGCCGATATGGGCGCGCTGGGCAAGGCCGAAGGCGGTTTGCGCGCCGGCCTCGGTCAGTTGTTCGCCCTGGCGGAGAACTATCCGGAGCTGAAGGCCAATGAGAGCTTTCAGCACCTGCAGCAGCGCATCAGCGGCCTGGAAAATGGTATTGCCGACCGCCGCGAGCTGTACAACGAGGCGGTCAACCTCAACAACGTGCGCATCGAGCAGTTTCCCGATGTACTGATTGCCCGCCTGTTCGCCTTCAAGGAGGCGGTGCTGCTGGAGTTCAGCGACGCGGAAAAGGCCGACGTCGACCTCAAGACCCTGTTCGGCTAGGCCGTGGAGATTCAGGCACAGGTTATCGGCCTGGCATGCAGTGTGGCGGCAACGACGGGCGGCGGCTGGTGGTTTGTCCGGCGCTTCTCCCAGGCCCGGCACCTGCTCGATACCCCGACCTCGAAGATCCGTTCGGCGGCCCAGGGCTATGTCGAGTTCTACGGCATGCTGGGGCAAACCGCAGAGGCGCAGCTAAGCGCCCCGCTGACCTGCACGCCCTGTCTGTGGTGGCGTTACCGGATCGAGGAATACCGCTCCAGCGGCAAAAGTCGCAGCTGGCGCACCCTGGAAAGTGGCAGCAGCGAAGCCTGGCTGCGCCTGGATGACGGCACCGGCAGCTGCCTGATCGATCCCAGTGGGGCCGAGGTACGGCCGGCCACCCGGGTGGTCTGGCAGGGGCATCTGCGTCACCCCCTGGGGCCGCCGAAAACTGGTTGGAGTGCCCTGTTTGCCAGCGGCAAACGCTACCGCTACAGCGAAGAACGGCTGCACGCTGGCCAGCCGCTGTATGCCATCGGCGCTTTTCGCAGCAGCGGTGGCGGCCGTCAGGGCCTGGATCTGGCCACGGCCAAGGGCGCGGTGATTCGTGAGTGGAAGGGCGACTTTGCCGGCCTGCTGCAGCGTTTCGACAGCGACGCTAATGGCCAGCTGGATGAGCGGGAATGGCAGCGGGTGCATCTGGCGGCGAGCCTGGAGGCGGAAGATCGGCATCGCCGACAGAGTGCCCAGCCCGCCCAGCACCACCTGGGCAAACCCGACGAGGCGCAGCCGTTTGTGCTGTCCTGTGCCGGGGAGGATGAGCTGGTGCGCCAGTTCTACTGGCAAGCGGCTGGCGGGGCGCTGCTGTGCGTACTGGGTGCCCTGGCCATGGCCTGGTTGCTGGGGGTAACGAGGCTGTAAGGAATGCCATACCCACCGGGGCTGGTCACGAGCTCTCGGTGCGCGGCAGCCCCTACAGATTAATCGTCCTTGTCTAGGGCAGCGTGGCGGGGTTGGCGGTGCTGTTGAGGCGACGGGCCTGCTTGAGGTAGCTGGTCAGCTCGCGGGCCGGCAGCGGCTTGCTGTAGAAGTAGCCCTGACCTTCGTTGCAACCCTGGGCAATGATGTAGGCCTCCTGCTCGGCGGTTTCCACCCCTTCGGCGATCACCTGCATGCCCAGGCTCTTACCCAGCTGGATAATGGCGCGCACGATGGTGGCGTCGTCTTCGTCATCCAGCAGGTCCTGCACAAAGCTCTTGTCGATCTTGATCTTGTCCAGCGGCAGGCTCTTGAGGTAGCTCAGCGAGGAGTAGCCGGTACCGAAGTCGTCAATGGCGATCAGTGCCCCGGAGCGGCGCAGGCTGAGCAGGTGCTGGGCGGCGGTATTGATGTCTTCCATCAGGCCGGTTTCGGTGACTTCCAGCTCCAGGCTGCGCGGCGGCAGGCGGTAGATCTGCATCAGGTTGTTGACCACCCGTGGCAGCTCGGAGTGGTGCAGCTGCACGGTGGACAGGTTGACCGCCATGCGCAGTTCGCTGAAGCCCTGGTCGTGCCATTCGCGCAGCTGGCGGCAGGTCTGGTCGAGAATCCATTCGCCGATGGCAATGATGGTGCCGTTCTGCTCGGCCAGGGGAATAAACAGATCCGGCGGTACCAGGCCATGCTGCGGGTGCTGCCAGCGCAACAGCGCCTCTACGCCGACCACGCTGTGGTCGCGGTAATCCACCTGGGGTTGGTAGACCAGGTACAGCTGGTCGAGTGCCAGGGCGTCGCGCAGGTCCTTTTCCAGTTCGCGGCGCCGACGCATTTCGCTGTCGACGCTGGCGATATAGAACTGGTAGCGGTTGCGCGAACGGCTCTTGGCCAGGGTCATGGTCTGTTCGGCTTTCTGCAGCAGCTTCTCGGTGCTGTCACCGTCTTCCGGGAACAGGGTGATGCCGATGGTGGCGCGCAGGCGTACTTCCTGGTTGTCCAGCATAAAGGGCGTATCGAGGTCGTCGAGTACGCTCTGGGCCAGCTCGGCGGCCTCGTAGGGTTGCTCGATATCGGCCTGGACCAGGGCGAACTGGTCACCGCCCAGGCGGGCCAGGGCCCCGAGGCGGCCGCTGTGGCCGCGCAGGCGATCGGACAGGGCCAGCAGCAGCTGGTCGCCGGTCTGGTAGCTGAATTGCTCGTTGATGCCCTTGAAGTCGTCCAGGCCGACGCACAGCACCGCGACCCGGCGCTGTAGGCGGCCGGCGTCGTCGAGGATCTGGTCGAGCTGTTGCTGCAGCTGCTGGCGGTTGGGCAGGCCGGTGAGGAAGTCGTACTGGGCCATGCGCAGCAGGCTGTTTTCCGCTTCGCGGCGCAGATGGGTGTTGCGCTCGATGGAGGAAAGCAGCTGGTTGGCGGTGTTGATCCACAAGCCCAGTTCGTTCTTCTCGTTGCCCTTGAGCATTGGCAGTTTGTGTTCGCTGGGGCGGTCGGGGTTGATGCTGGTCAGGTGCTCAATGATTTTCGACAGCGGCTTGGTCAGCAGCCAGTGATAGACCAGATAGAGCACCAGGCCCATGGCCAGGGCACGCAGCACGCCGGAGATAAAGATGATCACCGAATTGGTGACGAAACTCTCGCCGTAGGGGGCGGTGTCGAGGGTGATGCTGAGGTCGCCGTAGTACTCGCTGTAGGGACCGCGGCCGACCAGCTGGGTGGTGAAGTTCTGTTCCTTGCCAAGGATCGGGTCGGTCAGCCAGCGGGTCGGTATATCGACCTGGTCGCGGGCCTTTTCCGCCAGCATGGGTTCGTTCGGGTGGCCGATGGCGGCAACGCGCACCGACTCGTGCTGGAACAGCCCTTCGATGACCTGCATACCCATCTCCCGGTCCAGGCTGTACACCGCCTGGGTCGAAGGGTCGCGGAACATGCCGAGAATACGTTGGGCATCGTTGGCCACGGCCTGGCGTGTCTTGTACACGTCGAAGATGATCTGCGCGCAGCTCAGAACTACCCCAACGATCAGCGCCGAGAGCAGTACCACGCGCAGCAGTTTCAGGGACAAGCTGTTCTTGAGTTCCAGCTTCAAGTGGTGGTTCCTTGTTCGAGGCCTTAGGCGTCAGACGCTACTGAGTATTGGCAAAGTCGCGCTTGCAGTCAAAGGGCCATTACCAAAGTTTATTGCGCACTCTGCAGCTACAGCTGGAGCCGTGTTGTGTCGAAGCGACAAGGACTCGGAATTGTATCGGCAGCCCTGCCGTGGGACTTGAGTCGTGAGGTTTATTTGCCCGGGGGCGGTCGACGGATGGGCGAGATAGCGGAGGGGGTGGTGGCAGAAACGCACAGCCCGATACGTGAAAACCCGGCCAGATGGCCGGGTTTTCAGGCTGTAACGTGGTGCTTAGGCGGCGTAGTTTTTCGCTACGAAGTCCCAGTTGACCAGGTTCCAGAACGCTTCAACATACTTTGGACGCAGGTTGCGGTAGTCGATGTAGTAGGCGTGTTCCCATACGTCGCAGGTCAGCAGCGGGGTGTCGCCGCTGGTCAGCGGGCAGCCGGCACCGATGGTGCTGGCCAGAGCCAGGGAGCCGTCAGCCTTCTTCACCAGCCAGCCCCAGCCGGAGCCGAAGGTGCCGATGGAGACTTTGCTGAACTCTTCCTTGAACTTGTCGAAGGAGCCGAAGGCCGCGTTGATCGCGTCAGCCAGGGCACCGGTCGGCTGGCCACCGGCGTTGGGGGCCAGGCAGTTCCAGTAGAAGGTGTGGTTCCAGACCTGAGCGGCGTTATTGAAGATGCCACCCGAAGAAGTCTTGACGATCTCTTCCAGGGTTTTGCCTTCGAACTCGGTGCCAGGGACCAGGTTGTTCAGGTTCACGACGTAGGTGTTGTGGTGCTTGTCGTGGTGAAATTCCAAGGTTTCCTTGGAAATATGCGGCTGCAGGGCGTCATGAGCGTAGGGCAGCGGCGGCAATTCGAAAGCCATGGTTTATCTCCTAATCAGGTCAGGTGCGGTGTGCGCGAAGCCGATCACGGGCGGCTATCCAAGCGGCGTGAGTTATCTCTTTGCGCCGCAAGCCCCGGATCATAGCACCGGCACTGCGCCTTAAACACGCGGCAACTGTGTGGAAAACCACCTCGGCGTGCAGCAGCAGGGCCGTTTTAGAGCATGCCGGGGTTGTTCAGCAGCTGCCAGGCAATGCTGAACATCATCAAGGCCACGCCCAGATCGATAAAGCGCCAGGTGCTTGGGCGCGCCAGCCAGGGCGCGAGCCAGGCCGCGCCGAGGGCCAGGCAGAAGAACCACATTAATGAGGCACTGGCCGCACCCAGGGCATAGGCACCGGGCACGGGCTGCTGCGCGCCGAGCGAGCCGATCAGCAGCACGGTGTCCAGGTAGACGTGAGGGTTGAGCAGGGTGACGGCCAGGGCCGCCAGCAGCACCGCGCGGCGTGAGCGGGGGCCGGTCTGGGTCAGCTCGCTCAGTGCCTGCGGGCGGCTGGCGCGCAGCAGCGCCTGAGCGCCATACCAGAGCAGAAAGGCCGCCCCACCCCAGCGCGCCACGCCCAGCAGAATCGGGCTCTGCGCCAGTACGGCAGCCAGGCCGAACACCCCGGCAGTGACCAGCAGGGCATCGCAGACCACACAGAGCAGCGCCACCGGCAGGTGATGTTCGCGGCGCAGGCTTTGCGCCAGGACGAAGGCGTTCTGCGCGCCGAGGGCGATGATCAGCCCGGCGGCGATCAGTAATCCATTGCTATAGCTTTGCCACATAGGTGTTCTCCTCTTTCGATGCTGGTCAGTCTGCTGTGGCTGGGTATATAAGAGAAACCAATAGTGCTGATTACTCATTAGGAAAACTGATTTGCTCGATTACAAACTACTCGCCGCCCTGGCTGCCGTTGTGGAGCAGGCCGGGTTCGAGCGCGCAGCGCAGGTGCTGGGCTTGTCGCAGTCGGCGGTGTCGCAGCGGATCAAGCTGCTCGAGGCGCGGGTTGGCCAGCCGGTGCTGGTGCGCGCGGTGCCGCCGGCACCGACGGAAATCGGCCGACGCCTGCTTAACCATGTACAGCAGGTGCGGTTGCTGGAGCGGGACATTCAGGCGCAGGTGCCGGCGCTGGATGAGGGTGGGCTGCCCGAGCGGCTGCGTATCGCGCTGAACGCCGACAGCCTGGCCACCTGGTGGGCCGGGGCCGTGGGTGCGTTCTGCACCGAGCAGCGCTTGCTGCTGGATCTGGTGGTGGAAGATCAGGAGGTCGGCCTTAAACGCATGCGCGCTGGAGAGGTGGCGGCCTGCGTGTGCGCCAGCGAGCGCCCGGTGGCCGGTGCGCGCGCCGTGCTGCTGGGGGCGATGCGTTACCGCGCCATGGCCAGCCCGGCGTTTATCGCCCGGCATTTCCCCGGTGGAGTCACGGCGCAGGCGCTGGCCCATGCGCCGGCTATCGTGTTCGGTCCGGACGACCTGCTGCAGCACCGTTATCTGTCCGGCCTGGGCGTCGAAGGTGGTTTTGCCCACCACCTGTGCCCGTCATCCGAGGGCTTTATCCGCCTGGCGCAGGCCGGGTTTGGCTGGGGGCTTATTCCTGAGCTGCAGGTGCTGGGGGAGTCGGCTCGTGGCGAGCTGGTCGAGTTGATCAGCGACCGGCCGATCGATGTGCCGCTGTACTGGCACCATTGGCGCAATGGCGGCGAGTTGCTTAATCAGCTGACGCGCCACCTTACCCAGGCCGTAAGCCATAGCCTGGTGGCGCTCAGGCAATAGCCACCTTGCCCGAGCCCGGCAGCTGCTCCACGCAGCGCTCGCCGAGCAGCCGGGTTGGGGTGAAATACCCGCCAGGACCGCTGTAATCGAGCAAGTGCCTTACGGCCAGCAAGGTGCCGTGCACGGTGACGTCATAGCCGTTGGCGGTTTCCAGGCGCGCGGTTTTCACCACGCCTGCAGCATTGCGCGCCTCGCCCCACAGCCAGGTGCGTTGGCGCGTGCGGCTGGCTTCATCGGGGCCGCTGACACGTTTTTCGATCAGCCGCTTGAGCCAGTTCTGCACCACATCCAGGCCCAGCAGCGCGCGCAGCGGGTCGATCAGGCGCATGACAATCGCCGCCGCCGGCGGCGTCGGCAGGTACACCTCGATATTGTCGATGTCGGTGGAGTGGTAGGCGGTGGAGACATCGCCCCAGGGGATGGTTACCGCGGGTTTCTCTCCACGGCCGAAGTTGATGGTGCGGCGCTTGTAGCCCAGCGGTACGTCGGTGATAACGCCCGCGCGGCGCACCTTGCCGCCGAACTTCAGACCTTCCACCGAGGTTTTGGCGGTACCGGGCGACAGCCCGCTGCCGCTGTCGAAGCCCAGGGCCAGGTGCGTGGCATCGGGCAGGGCCTGATGCAGGCAGGCGGCCAGGCAGTCGCTGGGAATCACGTCGAAACCTACGCCGGGGCACACCACCAGGCCCAGCTCGCGGGCCTGGGCATCGCGGCGGTGGGCGGCCTCGAACACGCCGATCTCGCCGGTGATATCCACGTAATGGGTGTTGCTGGCCAGGCAGGCGTCGAGCATCGGCGCGCTGGTGGCGGAGAACGGCCCGGCGCAGTGGGCCACCACGGCGATATCGGCCAGGGCCTCGCGGGCGCGCTGCTGTTCGTGAATATCGAAGATGCGGCACTCCAGGCCGAGCAGGCTGCCCAGGGCATGCACCGCCGCCGGGTTGCGCCCAGCCAGAATGGGCGTCAGGCCCTGGCGCTTGGCTTCGGCGGCCAGCAGGTGGCCGGTGTAACCGTTGGCTCCGTAAATCATCCAGTTGCTGGCCATCCCTTGCTCCTTGGTAGGTTGTCTGCGCTGACAGCTTAGTCGCTACGGTCGCTGCCGTTGGCCCGGCGCGGGTGCCTGGGGTCGCTGTTCTGGCCGGCAGGGTCACGAGCGGTCGCCGTGGGCGCTGCTAGAGTGGGCAAGGGCTTGAGCACAGGGGGGCGGCAATGAAGATTCTGGTAACCGGGGCCAGCGGCTTTATCGGCGGGCGTTTTGCCGACTTTGCCCTGACGCAGGGCCTGGACGTGCGGGTCAATGGGCGGCGCGCCGAAGGTATGCAGGCGCTGCGCGCGCGTGGCGGCGAATTCGTTCAGGGCGATCTGGCCGACCCGGCGCTGGCGCGGCAGCTGTGTCGCGACGTCGAGGCGGTGGTGCATTGCGCGGGGGCGGTGGGGGTGTGGGGCAGCTACGCGCATTTCTACCAGGCCAATGTCGGCGTTACCGAGAACCTGATCGATGCCTGCGTCGAACAGGGCGTGCGCCGTCTGGTGCACCTGTCTTCGCCGTCGGTGTATTTCGATGGCCAGGCCCATGTCGGGCTCAAGGAAGAACAGCTGCCCCGGCGTTTCTCCGACCACTATGGCAAGACCAAGTACCTGGCCGAGCAGCGGGTGTTCGCCGCCCAGGCCCGTGGCCTGGAGGTGCTGGCCCTGCGCCCGCGCTTCGTCACTGGCGCGGGCGATACCAGCATCTTTCCGCGCCTGATCAATATGCAGCGCAAGGGCCGCCTGGCGATCATCGGCAATGGTCGCAACCGGGTCGACTTCACCAGCGTGGACAATCTCAATGCGGCCTTGCTGAGCGCGCTGCAAGCGAGCGGGCCGGCGCTGGGGCAGGTTTACAACATCAGCAATGGTGAGCCGGTGCTGCTATGGGAGGCGGTCAATTACGTGCTGCAGCGCCTCGACCTGCCGCCGGTTCGCCGTCATCTACCTTATCCCCTGGCCTATGGCGCTGCCGCGCTTAACGAGGGGCTGTGCCGGCTGCTGCCCGGGCGTCCGGAGCCCAGCCTGTTTCGCCTCGGGGTGGCGGTGATGGCCAAGGATTTTTCCCTGGATATCAGCCGCGCGCGGCATTATCTGGACTACCAACCCAGGGTCGACCTGTGGACCGCGCTGGATGAGTTCTGCCACTGGTGGCAGGGTCGTCAGCCGGGCTGAGGCCTGACCTCAGGCGTAGACACGCTGGCCGCGGTAGATGCGTACCGAACCGCTGTTGGCCACATGGGCAGCCTCCAGCAGCAGCGGGTGACCGGCCTGCATGCGTGGCTGCGGGGCGGTGTTGAAGGGGTTGTCGCTGAGCTCTGCCAGACGCTGGCCGAGTTGCCGGGTCTGCTCGTCGCTGGAGCCGAGGCAGGCGCTGAGCATGGCGTTGATCGCGTCCGGCTGGCTCAGGCGAATATCCACGGCCTGTTCTTCGCGCAACCTGCGGCGTAAAGCCTGCATGCAATCCAAAACTGCTTTGTTCAGTTCCATATGCCTTCCCCTGGTGGTTGTGCCTGCTCCGGGCTCGTCTTGTCGCGGAACCGCGGATAAATGTCGCAATGGGGTAAATGCAAAGCCTGTACCAGTTCACAAAAATGCGAATTTTGCGGTCTACAGGCCGGGGCCGCGAGCTATTGCGCCCTTCGTCGGTGCGTATTGCACCTGTGTTGCGCAACGCTGAAGCGGAGCGTGCGAATCGCTATACTGCGCGGCATTTCGCGCCATTAGCACTTTCTTGAAGGTTGACCCATGCGTAACGATGCCCACGACGAACTCGATCATGTGCCCAGCCTGAGGGCTGGTGTGCGCGATCACGACGATTTCGCCGCCGATCACCACGAACCCGCCGCAGCGTCTGCGCCCTATAGCCGTACGGCACCGGTCAAAAGCGCCAGCACCGGGCCGCTCTGGGCCCTGGTCGGCGCGCTGATGATCGCCCTCGGCGGTTTGGGCTGGTGGAGCTTCCAGCAGATCAAGCTGATGGAGCAGCAACTGGTCGCCACTCAGGAAAGCTTCGCCCGTATCAGCGAGGAAGCGGCCGGGCGTATTCAGGATATTTCCGGAAAGGTGGTGGCCACCGAATCCAGTGTCACCAGCGGCAGTGAAGCGCTCAAGCTGCAGGTCAAGCAACTGGAAAGCAAACTGGCCGAACTGAGCAAGCAGCAGCAGGCCGTGGCCGGCCAGCAGAGCGGCCAGGGCAAGCAGATCGAGCAGCTGGCGGCCGAGCTGAAAAGCCAGCAGAGTGTCACTGGGAAATTCGATAGCAGCCTGAAAACCCTGGGCAGTGAGCAGGCCACACTGAAAGGCCAGCAGGCGAAGTTGCAGACGGCGCTGGCCGATACCGGCAAGTTCGACGCTCAGCTCAAGAGCCTGAGCGGCGAGATCGAGGCCTTGAAGAAGATCGGCAACCCCAACCAGGCCATCTCCCGCCTGGAGCAGGACATTCTGGTGCTCAAGAGTGACCTGGAAACCCGCCCGGCGGCCAGCAGCAATACCGCCGAGTTCGATGCCTTCCGCGCGCAGATGACCCGCAATATCAGTGCCCTGCAGGCGCAGGTGCAGAACCTGCAGCAGCAGATCGACGCGCGCTGAGTTAGGCGCAAATAAAGAAACCCGCCAATTGGCGGGCTTCTTTGTTTGCGCTGGTTAAACCCCGCATAGGCGCGGGCGAAACTCTGTGGGAGGCGCTTCAGCGGCGAGCTTTTGATAACCCTATCGCGGCTAAAGCCCCTCCTACGCTAGTGGGGCGCAGCGGTTATGTCGCGGCAGCGTTACAGCGCCGGGTAGTCGATATAGCCGACCGCGCCTTGGCTGTAGAAGGTTTCCGGGCGCGGCGCGTTCAGCTCGGCGTCCTGCGCCAGGCGCGCTGGCAGGTCCGGGTTGGCGATAAAGGGCACGCCGAAGGCCACGGCATCGGCCTTGCCTTCTGCCAGCCAGGTGTTGGCCTGGTCCTTGGTGAAGCGCTCGTTGGCGATAAACACGCCGCCAAAGGCTTGCTTCAGGCTTGGCGACAGGCTGTCGTCCGCTTCCTGCTCGCGGGCGCAGATAAAGGCGATGCCGCGTTTACCCAGCTCGCGAGCGACATAGGTGAAGGTCTCGGCGCGGTTGGCGTCGCCCATGTCGTGGAGGTCGGCCCGTGGCGACAGGTGCACGCCGACGCGGCCAGCGCCCCAGACCTCGATTGCCGCATCGGTGACTTCCAGCAGCAGGCGTGCGCGGTTTTCCAGGCTGCCACCGTAGCGGTCAGTGCGCTGATTGGTGCTGCTTTGCAGGAACTGGTCGAGCAGGTAGCCGTTGGCCCCGTGGATTTCCACGCCGTCAAAACCGGCGGCCTTGGCGTTTTCCGCGCCCAGGCGATAGGCCTCGACGATATCGGCGACTTCCTCGGTTGCCAGGGCGCGCGGAGTGACGAAGTCCTTGATCGGCCGCACCAGGCTGACATGGCCAGCCGGCTGGATGGCGCTAGGGGCCACGGGAAGTTCGCCGTTCAGGTACAGCGGGTCGGAGATACGCCCGACGTGCCACAGCTGCAGGACGATCTTGCCGCCGGCCGCGTGCACCGCCTTGGTGATATTGCTCCAGCCGCGCACCTGCGTATCCGACCAGATGCCGGGGGTGTCCGGGTAGCCGACGCCCATCGGGGTCACGGCGGTGGCTTCACTGATGATCAGCCCGGCGCTGGCGCGTTGTACGTAGTATTCGGCCATCAGCGCGTTGGGCACGCGGCCTTCATCGGCGCGGCAGCGGGTCAGCGGGGCCATGATGATGCGGTTGTTGAGTTGCAGGTCGCCGATCTGAATAGGGTCGAAAAGCGTGGTCATGGGTGAGCTTCCTTTATGTAATGGCTAGAGCGCTTGGCTGATATGGTTGAGAAACGCCTGGATGGTCTCTTCATTGCGCTTGAAGAAGTGCCACTGGCCGACCTTCTTGCTGCTGATCAGGTCAGCGCGCTGCAGGGTCGCCAGGTGCGCTGAGACCGTCGATTGCGACAGCCCGATGCGCTGGTCGATCTTGCCGGCGCACACGCCGTTTTCCAGCGAGTGCTCCTGATCGGCGAAATAGGCCTGGGGGTCTTTCAGCCAGTGCAGAATGTCGCGCCGCACCGGGTGGGCCAGGGCCTTGATCACTTCATCGATGTCGAGTGGCATGGGGCGTTCTCTGTGTGCTGTAACGTCATATCGCGATGGGGCGAACCTTATATCGGCTGTTGGCGATATACAGATCGTTCGTGGCGATAGTCTTCATCACGCCTGCTGATGTGTAAGCTGTGGCGATGAACTACCTCGCGCATCTACACCTGGGCGGCGACGCGCCGGCACAACTGCTGGGCAGCCTGTATGGCGATTTCGTCAAAGGGCCGCTGGCCGGGCAGTGGCCGGTGGATATCGAGGCGGCCATCCGCCTGCACCGACGTATCGATGTATTCACCGACAGCCACCCGTTGCAGTTACAGGCGCGGGCGCGCTTTGCCGTCGAGCGGCGGCGCTACAGCGGCATCTTGCTGGATGTGTTTTTCGACCATTGCCTGGCGCTGCACTGGGCCGACTATGCCGCCGAGCCCTTGCCGCGCTTTACCGGGCGGGTGTACCAGGTGCTGGCCGCCGAACCGCGCTTGCCCGAGCGCCTGGCGCTGATCGCCCCGCGCATGGCGGCGCAGGACTGGCTAGGCAGTTACCGTGAATTTGCCGTGCTGGAGCAGGTGGTCGCGGGGATCGATCGGCGCTTGTCGCGGCCCGGCTTGCTGATAGGCGGCCTGGCTGAGCTGGAGCGGCTGTATCAGCCGCTGCTGGAGGATTTTCGCCAGTTCTATCCTGAACTACAGGACTTCGCTGCCAGAGAACGTGGCCTGTCGCTGTATCAGGACGGTTTCCATAAATAGGGCGGCAAAAGGCATCATGGCGCGTATTGTTATTTGCCGCTTTTGGCCTTTTTAATCAGCGCCGCCAGCTCCGGATCAATTGCCATCTTTTTAAACGGGCTGACATTCGCGCCGCCTGTATTGCCTAGTGGCACCAAACCTAATGGAGTTACAACCAACGCCCCAAGGATACGAACAATCTGACCTGTAATTTCGCTAGCTGAAGTATTACGCAACGCCCAAGCCAGCATCAGTAAATGAACTTTAACATGCCAGAATGTAGACTCTTGACCAAGCACATGAGCACGCTCGAGATGGGCGAACTCTAATTGAAAGTCTCCTAGCGAGTTTGCATGCTTGGCTTTGATTAACTCAGTGTTGACATATGAAGCTATCTTCTGGGTAAAAGTCCGTTGCATAAAGCCTCCGGAGATAGCTAAATCGCTTGTTCGGGCGCGGCTTGAAAAAGCGCAGTGCCTGGGGCGATTCAGCTATACATGATGATCTTAGTGAAAGCACATTCAGAAACAGACAAGAAAGCACATGGTCAAGGACTTATCGAGCGCCACATCTAATGTGTCACCATCATTCTTTATGACGACCGTTTTCTGAAAGGTTGTTGGCTTTTTTACGATCTCCCACCAGTACGACATATGATCCTGCGTGCCGATATGCTGGTTACCTGCAAAAACATGCGTCTGACCAACCATCTCAGACCGCGTAACTTCCTGCTCATATGAGAAGCTGGCCAGGAGCATGTACTCCCCCGCTGGAAGACGTGTGAATCTAAAACCGCCTTTATCATCAGTTATCACGGTTGACATAAAGTTTTTGGCAATATGCTCCGGCATCATGTCGGGCATTTTCTTATCGCGCTTAATCTGTTCGTACCAGGCTTTGAAGTCATCATTCATCCATATCAAGCTGACTGCGCTGCTGCCCTTCGGTGGATACTGTTTCTTGGCCAGTAAGCCACCTTTGTAAAAAGCGCTGCCGGCAATGGTTGAATTACCAAGTGGTCGAACCTCTGCCAACGCCTCATCCAGGGTCAAGCCTGAAACTTCTCTGCCGGCAATGCAGTTGAGCATTTCTTTCTTTGCTTTATCTAAGCCGTCGTAATCCAGTTGATAAATTATCTCTCTGTTCCCGATGAAGTCTCCTCCCATCCAGAGCGTCATATCTTTTTCGCTATCGCGCATTGAGGATAACAGTTGGCCGACATCAGCTACCCGGACAGCCAAGTGCCCACCCGTTGCACCTTCTGGTGGTGGTAATAATTGACCCTTGAGAGATGTTTGATTAAGTACATCGCGCTGACTTAATTTCAAATCAACAGCGCCAGGACTACTTCTGCGCGGAACGGATGGGCCAGAAAAAAGAATGGTGGAGTGTGGGCTGCTCGTAGTGGGTCCAAAAATTGCCAGCTGAGATGAGTCGCGCTTCACCGGAATAAATCGTATTGCGCAGTTCAACCCAGGTTGTGCGGGATTGACTCGCAACATCCACGCGCCCAGATCCGAGCGAGTAATAGCGTAATCCTTAAAGCTCTCTGCAATCGGCCTCGTTGCGAAGGCACACAGTAAGCTAAAGGTTATAAGTTTCCACATGATATAAATTTAACCTCGGATGAGTTTATATGTGCATGCTGTCTTTGGCGTAAGACTTAGCGGTCTATGGGGTCTTTGGCACTGTCAGCAAATCATCACATGGATTAACACTTATTTGATTGGACGCACCGGCGATGCGGATATCGGCAACGCGCCAGGTATTCTGTTTGTCCTGCAACATTACAAACTGTGCTTCACAGCTTGTACGTACGCCTTGTTCGAAAACCTGACCGCTCGGCACATGCATCATCGCCGAGGTGTTATCAAACGACTGACCATAGCCAAGGAACTTCAGGTTGCCGGACTGGGTGATGGCAGGCACCCCCATTTTTGCGCTCACCTCAGTCTCTTCGCGGGCCAGCCAGACCATCAACGCCGAGGCTTCCATTTTGCTCAGTGAACGATTGCCACGCACCTTGGCAGCCGCCTCCACAAACGCGTGTACGGCCTCCATCTTCTTCACCGTGGGCAGGTATTTCTGCTCCGCCTTTTGCAAGGCGTCGTCCATTTTTTTCTGGATGGCGGCGTACTGGGCCTCGTTACGGGCTTTTTCTTGTGGGCTGAGTTTCTTCACCCAGAGGCCGGATGGATCTGGGCGCTTACTGCCTTTCCAGAGCACATTCCAGCTCAGGTCCAGCAGGTCGATAGCGGTCCTGGCTTCAAGCGGATGCACCGGTTCAACAAGGCCGATATTCTGCAGCTCGGTATTGAAACGGTTTATGTCGAATTGACCCTGAGCGATGGACACCTGCAAGGCGTTGCGCACCGCTTCTTCCTGGCAGGCGAACTTCTGTGCCTTGATCATGGGCACGCGGTTGTCCCTGGCCCACTGGGTTTCTGGCAACGGTCGGTTGGACAAATCGACCCTTGGAACGGTGTAACTGCGTGCGGCGATGCGCATATTTACCGGGTCATTCCAGCCGTCAACATTGGCAGATGAGCTGTATGGCGTGCTCTGGCATTCAAACTGCAGTTTCAGCTCGCTCCACTCTGGTGCAGCGGCAGCTTCATGGACAACCATGACTGGCAATTCCCAGATACTGGTAGCGCCCATCATGTTGTCTATTTCGGTCCGCTCGGCAATACGGGTGATTTCGGCAAAGTAGGCTTCGCGCATGCCCGTCTCTCCCTGCTGATGAAACAAGACCCAGCCTGCGTAAGTAGGATTACTCAAAGCGCTAAGCAAGCAGAGACCTGCCAGTCTGTAACCTTTACTCATGACGAAACTCCATGTTTGTCGGGGTGTATATAGGCAGAGCGTGCCCGAGCGCCTATTGCAATGCTGCGTATACATATTTAGTGGGCTAAAGCCGGCTTTTAGACCGGCTTGTTGCACTTATCGTCTTGGCTGGCAGATTGCCGGGTTGGTCATGCCAAAGCTCAGCAGATTCCCGCCATTTATAATGCAGGTGTATTCCTTGCCATCCCTGGCTTTGAGGGTGGCGTAGGTTTCCGTGCCACTCACCCGTTTATCCAGGAGTTGCAGGTCGCTGGGTGAATAGCCGAGCCCCCCGGCAGATTTTGATAACAACTGATCGTCGCTAAGCATATTGGTATTTGCGGCTATTGAAGAACAACCTGTTACGGTCGCGACCAAGGCAGCGGAAATGATGATCCTCAAAGGTGAACGCATGTTGTTTACTCACTCGTTATTAATTAAGTTTGGCGAGTCAAATACACAATACGACCAGGCTTGGGTATTGACTGCGCAGTTTTCTGAGTTGCGTGTGTGTTTCTCAATAGGTTGTTATGCATAAGCGTTATTCACGGTGATGGTTGCTTCCTAGCAATGATCTAGGGAAGCATATTCCGTGCTGTGCTTGCGTGGCGTGTCACCTCCTTAATATTCAAATTACTTTTCCCTAAGTTGCACGCAGGTTCGTTTTTAAAGTCAGTGGTAATCGCTGTCGGGTTTATCGGAGCGCAGGAGTGGCCACCACAACTGGACATACCAGGGATCGCCAGGATCTTGCGGAATACCGTAGCGCGTGGGGTAGCGATCTCGGGGGAAGCGGGCTGTGCCGAATACGGTGTCCCAGATAAACAGCAGCTGGGCAAAGTTGTGGTGGGGTGGATGGCCATGCTCGTCCAGTTCCGCATGATGCGCGCGGTGCGTGCTGGGGAGCTGAACCAAACGCTCCAGTAACCAGGCCAATGGGGCCAGCCAGCGCTTGCGATACAGCACCCTGTCCCAGGCAAAGGCGCTGTGAACCAGCACATTGGCGCAGCCAAAAATCAGGTGACTGATCAGCACCGCCTCACCCAGCCCCAGATACACCATGACCCCGGCGTACCAGATGTCCGGCATAAACAGAAACCAGCGCCAGTTTTCCCGGTAGGCCACGCTGATGCTCATGGCGGTTGCGGTGTGATGGGTGCGGTGCATGCGCCACATGACGGGCAAGGTATGCCCCAGCCGGTGATACCAGTAATGCAGAAAATCGGCTGGCAGGAGTACCAGCAGCACTGCCAACCAGAGCGGCATGGCGGACAGCGCGCCGGCTTGGCTAGGCACCAGTGCGCCAAGCAGCAGGGCGGCGCTGGCGATGATTGCCGGCTTAATCAGCAATACGAACTGTGCAAGGCTGACAACATCGACGATCAGCTCATCCGGCTGACGCCGGGTCAGCAGGCGTCCTGCAAGCAGCTCCAGGGCTGCGAGCGTAATCAACAGGCCACTGACGACCAATACATCTATATGTGCCATAACGGCCTACCTCAAGACTTGAGGTGGCCAGTTTCAGTTGGCTGGCAGGCGACGGGCTTGAAGGATTTTGTGGTCGCTGGCCTGTGAGGGGTTCAGGCCAAAGGTGCGCAGGCAGATTCGCGAAAGATGGGCTGAGTCGGCAAATCCGGCGGCATGGGCGATCTCGGTCAAAGGCTTGTTGTCGCTGAGCATGTCCAGCGCACGACGCAGCTTGCGCCAGAGCAATAGCTTGCGCAGCGGAATACCCAGACAGCCTTGAAGCCAGTGCGAGCAGTGCGCCTGGGTACTGGGATAGCGTTGGCGAAACAGCTGCCAGATGCCTTCTGCGGTGCTCTCGGTATCGGCTTCATCGATCAGCGTCAGCAGATAGGCAAGCCTGGGGTTTGGCGTTGAAAGCGGCTGCTGATGGCGGTCGAGTAAGCGACTCAGGCAGGACGCCAAATCACTCTGGTCGACAACGGCCGTCAGTTGCGAAATAGCGACGGCATCGTCCAGCTGCTGGTATTTGAGCGGGTTCAGTCGGGCCCAAGCCAAGAGGCGAGAGTAAGTGGCATGGCCTGGCTCGATAGTGATGCTGATGTGGGGCTGCGGATGGGTGAAGCGACGGCGAAGCTCGGGGGCCAATAACCAGCCCGCGGCAGTTACCGGCTGCCCCTCGATTTCCAGCTCAAGAGGGACACGTCCTGAAGCCATCAGCAAGGTCATGCCAGGCCGCTGGTTGTAACCGTTAGGTAATGAGTGCGCTCTGACGATAAAACAGGCGTCACCAATAAGTAGCTGGCTCGTGAACATGGCGGGCGGGCGCGGCGGTGAAAGTGCCAAAGCATGGCGGTTGCCGAGGGTTATTGTCTACTGATGCTGCGACCGCTCCTGGCTAACTGCTAGGGGATTTTTCAGCTCACCAAGAAGCCAGGAAGCCGATCAGGCGCATTTGGAGATGGGTTCCGGGGCGCAACCAAACAGCGCCTGACTGATCGCCTGCTGCGCCGTGCGGGCCAGGGCATTGCGATTCAGCTCGCTGCTGGCAATCGGTGCGAGCAGCTGGATCTGCACCTCGCTCAGTTCGCTGCTCAGCAGGCGCAGCAGGTGCGAGAGCATGTCGTCATCACCGATAAAGGGGGCCACGTTGCAGGGCTTGCCGCCGCGCAGGTAACGGATGGCCACCGGTTGCACATAGACGCCGCTGTCGATCGCGCTGCTCAGCAGGCGGCCGTGAAAGGTGCGCAGGCCCAGGCCGTCGGTGGTGGTGCCTTCCGGGAAGATCAGCAGGTTACGCCCACGCTGCAGATGCCGACCGAGCTGCTGGTTAAGCAGGCTGCTGTCGCCCGAGCCGCGGCGGATAAACAGGGTGCCGGCCTTGTGCGCCAGCCAGCCGGCCACTGGCCAGGTACGCACCTCGGCCTTGGACAGAAAGGACAGCGGGGTGAGCATGCCGAGCAGCGGAATATCGGTCCAGGACACATGGTTGCTGACCCACAGCATCGGCTGGCGCGGCAGCTCGCCCTGTACCTGCAAGCGGAATGGCAGCGCCCCTGCCAGACGTGCGAGAAACCAGCGGGTTAGGCGTTGCCGGGTTGGCATCAGGTCATGCCGGACCAGGCGTTCGAGCAGGGTGATACCCGCCGCCAACAGGGTGCCGAGGCTGATCACCGCCAGCAGGCGCGCCAGGCGCAGGTACAAACGCAATTTCTTCATCGGCCACTCCGCGGGCAAAGTGCTACAGCGGGTAGGGTGCGCCATGCGCACCACAGGGATTTCTGCGCCCGTCACCAGGGTGGCTCTGCGGTGCGCGCGGCGCACCCTACCGGGCTGTCGGCGGTTTGGGCAAGTGCGCTCAGACAGCCGCCTTGAAGTGCCTGGCATAGCGCGGGCACAACTCGTCGCGCTTGAGCAGGATAAACACGTCGGCGACCTGGAAGTCCTGGTCCCAGCATGGCTCGCCGCAGATCTTCGCGCCCAGGCGCATATAGGCCTTGAGCAGCGGTGGCATTTCGGCGATCACGTTGCTCGGCACATCCAGCGCCGGCAGCGGGGTTTTCGGTTCGGCGCGCAGATGCTCGGTGCACAGGTAGCGTTCGCGCAGGCGCTGCATGATCGCCTGGGCCTGGATGCCGCCGTCCTGCATGGAGATGCTGGCGCAGCCCATCAGGTAGCGGTAACCGCCTTCATTGAGTACTTCGGCCAACTCGCCCCAGAGCACGGCGATGGTCGCGCCATTGCGATAGGCCGCGTCGACGCAGGTGCGGCCGATTTCCAGTACCGGGCCTTCGAGGTGCGGCAGGCCGTGCAGGCTGAATTCTTCTTCGCTGTAGAAACGCCCCAGGCTGGCGGCAGCGCGGTGGTCGAGCAGGCGGGTGGTGGCCACTAGCTCACCGCTGTTGAGGTCACGCACGCCGATGTGTTGGCAGTGAATATCGTAGTCATCCATGTCCAGGCCCAGTTCGGCACCCTTGAGCTTGGCATCGAATTCGGCGCTGAATACGCGAAAGCGCAGCGCCTGGGCTTCGCGCAGGGCAGCAGCGCCCTGTAAGCGCTCGGCCTGCAGGCGACGAGCTGGGGTAGTGCGGTCGCGGGTGATTGCCATCTGGGTCATGCCGTCATCTCCATTAGCCGGCTTTTTGCCTTGCAGCCGGTCGATCTTGTTGGGCAAGCTCAGGCTAGGTAGCGGCGGTGTCACCTCCGTGAATCTTTGGTGATGCTTGTGTGACAGTGATTTCGCCCCCCCAACTAAGGAGCAATGCATGCCCTGGCAACAGCTGTTGAGCCCGCAAGCGCGTCTGCCCGTGGCTGACTTGGAGGCCTGGTACGCCAGCCTGCTCGAACGCATCGGCCATCCGGCACCTTTGCAGCTGGCCCTGCTTGGCGGACGGCTAGCGGCGACGCCGGGCTTGGCGTTTCTCGCCGGCTATCAGGGCGCGTTGCGCGCACTCTGGCCGGCCGCGCCCTGGACTCTGGGGGCGCTGTGCGTAACCGAGAACCGCAGCACCCGCCCGGCGGATATGAGCACGCGGATCAACGCGCTGACCCTCGATGGCCGCAAGGATTTTGTTACCGCCGCCGAGGCTGCCGACTGGCTGCTGGTGGCCGCCCGCGAGGAAGGTTCGGGTGCGCCGGTACAGCTGGCCCTGGGTGTGGTGCGCAATGGCGCGCCCGGTGTGCAGATCGAGACGCTGCCGGCGTTGCCGCTGATGCCGGATATCAGCCATGGCCGCCTGCATCTGCACGGCGCGCACTGCGAGCGCTTGCCCGGCGATGGCTGGGACGACTATGTAAAACCCTTCCGCACCCTGGAAGACACCCACGTGCTGGCGGCGCTGACGGCCTGGCTGTTTGGCCTGGGCCAGGAGTCGGCCTGGCCGCAGGCTCTGCAATTGCGCCTGCTCGGTCTGTTGGCCGGCTGCGCGGAAGTGGCGCGGCAATGCCCAAGTGCAGCGGATAGCCACCTGATGCTGGCCGGGCTGTTTGCTCAGTTCGACAGCCTGCGTGCCGAGCTGGATAGTGCCTTTGCTAGCGGCGATCCGCATTGGGCGCAGCTCTGGCAGCGCGATCAGGGCTTACTGTCGATTGCCGGTGGCGCGCGTAGCAAGCGTTTGCAGAAGGCGCAAACAGCGCTCGGCATGATCTTCTAAGTAGCCCGGATGTAATCCGGGAGCGGTTATATAGGCAAAGGATTGCCCCGGATTTCATCCGGGCTACGGATCGTGCATGTCTCGCCGGTTTGACCCAGATCAGTAAGCGCGGGCCCTGGTGCTGGTAGGCTCGCGGGCTTTCCAAGGGGAACTTGCCATGCGACGCGAACCCATCATTCTGTTCGACAACGGCCACCACCAATGCATGATGTTCGATGACCTGGTCAGCGGCGAAGGGGTGCAGTCCAACCAGTTCCTGATCACCGACCATGAGCAATACCTGCTGCTCGATCCGGGCGGCGACCTGACCTATACGCCGCTGTCGCTGGAGCTGTCCAAGCACATCCCGGTGCAGGACCTGACCTACATCTTCGCCTCGCACCAGGACCCGGACATCATCGCCTCCCTGGACAAATGGCTGCTGCACACCCGCGCCAAGGTCATCTGCTCCAAGCTGTGGGCGCGCTTTCTGCCGCACCTGACAGCCAACTACCTGGCGCTGAGCCGTGGCATCAACACCTTCGATCGGATCATCGCCCTGCCGGATGGTGGTCAGTCCTTTGCCCTCGGCAAGTGCACGCTGAAAGCCGTGCCGGCGCACTTTCTCCACTCGGTGGGCAACTTCCAGCTGTATGACCCGGTGAGCAAGATCCTGTTTTCCGGCGATATGGGGGCCTCCCTGGTGGATGACGCCAGCCCGGTGAACGACTTCATCAACCATGTGCCGAACATGCTCGGTTTTCACCGCCGCTATATGGGCAGCAACAAGATCTGCCGGCTCTGGGCTGCCATGGTGCGCGAGATGGATGTGGCGATGATAGTGCCGCAGCACGGCCGGCCCTTTGTCGGCGCGGAGATGATCAATGCCTTCCTCTACTGGATCGAGAACCTCGAGTGCGGCATGGACCTGATGGGGCCGGAGGATTACCGCCTGCCGAAATAGGCCAGACGCTGCTGGCGCTTTTTAGCGTCATCGATGGCGTGCTAGGGTGCCGCCTTCGACGATTCTGCAGGCGGCTCTATGTCCTTTTTCCATGGCTGTGCGCGCTGGGCCCTGGCTTGCAGCTCCGCTCTTTTCGGCAGCATGGCCTGGGCGCAAAGTTGGCCCGATGCGCATTGGCCGAGCCAGCCAGCCCCGTCCAGCGCGGCCCTCAGCGCCCTGGAAAGCTATGCCTTTCCAGCCCGTGATGACACCACCCGCAGTGGCGTGCGCAGCGATGCCCTGCTGGTGATCCGCGACGGTGTGCTGGTGTATGAGCGTTACGCCGCGCCGACCACGGCCACCACGCCGCACCTGACCTGGTCCATGGCCAAGAGCCTGTTGGCCAGCACCCTGGGTGTGGCCTACGGGCAGGGGCTGTTTCGCCTCGATGCGCCAGTGGCCGACTACTACCCGCCCTTTGCCGCGCACCCCGAGGTCAAGGTCGGCCATTTGCTCAACTGGGCCTCGGGCCTGGCCTGGCAGGAAGACTACGAGTACGCGCCGCTGAAGTCCTCGGTGGTGGCCATGCTCTACACCCGCGGGCGCAGCGATATGGCCGCCTTTACCGCCGGCCATGCCGCGGACGCCGAGCCCGGCGCGCGTTTTCGCTACTCCAGCGGTGACAGCAATGTGCTGGCGGCGGCGCTGCGCGGTATGGTCGGTGCCGAGGCCTATGCTGACTATCCCTGGACCGCACTGTTCGAGCCCCTGGGCATCCAGTCGGCGGTGTGGGAACGCGACGCCGCTGGCACCTTTGTTGGCTCCTCCTACCTCTATATGAACGCTCGCGACCTGGCCCGCGTCGGCCTGCTGATGCAGCGCGACGGACGTTGGCGGGAGCGGCAGTTGCTGCCCAAGGCCTGGGTCGAATTCAACCGCACGCCCTTTGCCAGCTACCGGCCCGAGGCGAGCAAGCCCGACGATGCCGTGCCGGGTGGCCACTGGTGGCTCAACGCCGCCGTGGCCGGGGCGCGCAAGCCCTGGCCGGATGCGCCGGGCGAGACCTTCGCCGCCCTCGGCCACTGGGGCCAGGGTCTGTATATATTGCCGCGGGAAAAACTGGTGGTCGTGCGTTACGCCGATGACCGCGATGCGAGCTTCCAGCACAACCAGCTGCTCAAACTGGTGCAGGCGGCATTTGCCCATGAGGTGCAGCCATGATCCGTCGCCGTCCGCTGCGCACCCTGCTGATACTGATCATGCTCCTGCTCGCGGCCTGGGCCTGGCTCAACCGTGCACACCTGCAGGCCTTTCCCGGCATCATCGCGGCCTACTCGGCCAAGGAATACTGCTCCTGCCGCTATGTCAGCCAGCAGCCGGCCGACTACTGCCTGGGCTATGTCGAGCAGTACGTGCCGCTCAGCGAACTGTTCGATGACGCGGCGCATAAACGGGTCACCGCCCGCGGCCTGGGCAGCCGCCAGAGCGCCCAGTGGCTGGGGGCGCGTCAGGGTTGCCAGTTGCTGCCGCTGGCCGCGCCGTTGCCCTGAGCGCATCGCCGTCGCTGTCAGGGTTTGCAAGGTGCGGCCAGATGGCTATGGTGGCAGCTCAATCCGCTGCCGGAGGCGTAATGCCCAGCCCTGCTTGCTTGTGCGTCTGTGTCCATGCCCCATAACGTCTTTCCCTGGCGGCAGGGTAATCGCTTTGCGTTGCTGCTCGATGGCGAACGGTTCTTTCCGCGCATGCTGGAGCTGATCGCGGGGGCGCAGCGGCAGGTGGCGCTGGAGTTGTATCTGGTCGAAAGCGGTGCCTGCGCCGCGGCGCTGCTCGACGCACTGTGCGCCGCGGCGCAGCGTGGGGTGGCCGTGCGTTGTCTGTTCGATGCCTTTGGTGCGCAGGGGTTGCACCAGGCCGAGCGCCGTCGTTTGCTCGAGGCCGGGGTGCAGCTGCACTGGTACAACCCGGTGCGCTGGAAGCAGGGGCTGCGCAACTTCCACCGCGATCACCGCAAGCTGTTGCTGGTCGATGGGCAATTCGCCTTTGTCGGCGGTACCGGGGCCACCGACGAGTTCTGGACGCCGGGTGAGCAGGCCAGCCGCTGGCACGAGGCGATGGTGGAAATCAGCGGCCCGCTGGTGGCCGACTGGTTGCAGCTGTTCGAGCGCCAGTGGCTGGCCTGCCAGGCCCGCCGAGTCGCCTGGCGACCGCGTGTGCCCCTGGGCGTCAAACCGCTGGTGCCCATGCCGCCGGCGGGGCAGGGGCTGGGGCGGGTTGCCTTTGCCGACGCCCTTCAGCACCGCGATATTCTGCTGTCGCTGGTGCGCGCGCTGCATGGGGCCAAGCAGCGTATCTGGCTGGCGACCCCCTATTTTCTGCCGACCTGGAAAGTCCGTCGGGCCTTGCGCAAGGCCGCCTCGCGGGGCGTCGAGGTGCGCCTGCTGCTCAGCGGCCGGCATACCGACCATCCGCCGGTTCGGTTTGCTGGCCAGCGCTATTACCCCGGCCTGCTCAAGGCCGGCGTGCAGATCTTCGAGTACCAGCCGCGCTTTCTGCACCTGAAGATGGTGCTGGTGGACGACTGGGTCAGCCTCGGCTCCTGCAACTTCGATCACTGGAACCTGCGCTTCAACCTCGATGCCAACCTCGAAGCCCTCGAGCCCGGCCTGACGGCCAGTGTGGCGGCGAGTTTTCAGGCGGATTTCGCCGATAGCCAGCAGGTCACCCTGGAGGATTGGCGCGCGCGGCCCTTCTGGCGACGCGTGCAGCAACGCCTGTGGGGCTGGCTGGACAGGCTGGCGGTGAACCTGCTCGACCGCCGGCGCTGACCCGCACTTTTGTCGGGTGTGGCCGGCCGATCAGGCGGCTATGCTCGGCGGACGAATCCAATCAGGGTGCTGGCGATGCGCGGTCTTAGTCTTTTTGCCTTGCTGTTAACGGTTGTACTGAGCGGCTGCTCGACGCCCGGTGCGTTCTTTGGCGCAACCCAGGGCGAGTCCTTTCGCCCGCACCAGCTCAGCGACGACAAGCATGCCCTGGTCTACCTCTATCGCCCGCAAAGCGACTGGGCCGATCAGGAACTGGAAGCCCCGGCGCTGTTTCTCAACAACCAGTTGATCGGCAGCCTGCCGAGCAATGGCTATCTGGTGCTGGAGTTCGACGTTGCCAGTTACCAGCTGGAGATGCGCCGGCCGCTGTTTGGCAGCTACTGGACCCTGCTGGCCGATGGTCCGCTGGACTTTACCCTGATCGCCAGTTTTGCCCTGGACGCCGAGGCGGGCGGCACCTACTACCTGCGTTACGACGAGCTCAATCCGCCGGCGGTGAGCCAGCAGGCCCTAGGTCAGGGCGATGGTCCGCTGCAGCTGGTGTCCGCGGCTGCGGCCAGCGCGGAGATCGCGACGACCCGCGAAGTGCAGCCCTTCGAGCGGATTGCCGCCAGCGGCGAAACCGAGCGCATGCAGCGCAGCTTCTGGCGCAAGGTCGGCAAGTCGCTGGACTTTATTGGTATCTAGTGTCCGCCATTGCTGCGCGCGGCACTGTCGAGTTTCTGCCGTGACCGATGGCGTCCAAAAAGTCACGCCAAAAATCATTCTTTGGGCTGATTTGGCCGGGTCTTCAGGGCTCTAGATTGGCGGCACTGAAAAAAACCATAAAAGGTACCGCCATGCTGCAGACCCGCGTGATTGCGCCCGCTGAGAATGCTCACCAAGCCCCCTTGCTGATCAAGCGCCTGCTGCTATCCGGCAGTCGCTACGAGAAGACCCGCGAGATCGTCTACCGCGATCAGCTGCGTTACAGCTACGCCACCCTCAACGAGCGCATTGCCCGCCTGGCCAACGTGCTGAGCGAGGCCGGGGTCAAGGCCGGCGATACCGTGGCGGTGATGGATTGGGACAGCCACCGTTACCTGGAGTGCATGTTCGCCATCCCGATGCTCGGCGCGGTGCTGCACACCATCAATATCCGCCTCTCGGCCGACCAGATCCTCTACACCATGAACCATGCCGAAGATAAGTTCGTGCTGGTCAACAGCGAGTTCGTGCCGCTGTACAAGGGCATCGAAAGCCAGCTGACCACGGTGGAGAAGACCATCCTGCTCACCGATGCGGCCGATAAAACCGCCGAGCTGCCCAATCTGGTCGGCGAGTACGAGAGCCTGCTGGCCGCCGCCAGCCCAAGCTACGACTTCCAGGATTTCGATGAGAACTCGGTAGCCACCACCTTCTACACCACCGGCACCACCGGCAACCCCAAGGGCGTGTACTTCAGCCATCGCCAGCTGGTGCTGCACACCCTGGCCGAAGCCAGCGTGCTCGGCAGCCTGGACAGCATCCGCCTGCTCGGCACCAACGATGTGTATATGCCGATCACCCCGATGTTCCATGTGCATGCCTGGGGCATTCCCTATGTGGCCACCATGCTTGGGGTCAAGCAGGTCTATCCGGGTCGCTACGAGCCGGACATGCTCTGCCGGCTGATCAAGGAAGAGAAGGTGACCTTCTCCCACTGCGTGCCGACCATTCTGCAGATGGTGATGGGCGCGCCATCGGCCCAGGGCCATGACTTTGGCGGCCTCAAGCTGATTATCGGCGGCAGCGCACTGAACCGCTCGCTGTACGAGGCGGCCAAGGCCCGCGGTATCCAGTTGACCGCGGCCTATGGCATGTCGGAAACCTGCCCGCTGATTTCCTGCGCCCATATCAACGACGAGATGCTCGCCGGCAGCGAAGACGAACGCACCACTTACCGGATCAAGGCCGGGGTGCCGGTGCCGCTGGTGGAGGCGGCGATCATGGCCCCTGACGGCAGCCTGTTGCCGGCCGATGGCGAAAGCCAGGGCGAGCTGGTGCTGCGTGCGCCCTGGCTGACCCAGGGTTACTTCCGCGAGCCGGAGAAGGGTGCCGAGCTGTGGCAACACGGCTGGCTGCACACCGGCGATGTCGCCACCATCGACGACTTCAGCTTTATCGACATCCGCGACCGTATCAAGGATGTGATCAAGACCGGCGGCGAGTGGATTTCCTCCCTGGAACTGGAAGATCTGATCAGCCGGCACCCGGCCGTGCGCGAAGTCGCGGTGGTCGGTGTGGTCGATCCGCAGTGGGGCGAGCGGCCCTTTGCCTTGCTGGTGCTGCGCGACGGTCAGAGCCTGGATGCCAAGGGCCTGAAGGATCACCTCAAGCCTTTTGTCGAGCAGGGCAGTATCAACAAGTGGGCGATACCGACCCAGATCGCTCTTGTTACCGAAATTCCCAAAACCAGCGTCGGCAAGCTGGACAAGAAACGCATTCGCCTGGATATCGTCCAGTGGCAGGCCGCCGGCAGTGCTTTTTTATCCACTCTTTAAGATGGGCGTGTCGGGCGGGGCAATTGCCCTGTCCGGCCAGCAGTGGAATCTGAAACGGGCGTTTTAACTGGGCTGCCGAGTAACCGGCGTCTGTAACTTGTCGCTTGATCCGGCACTTTGGCGGGGCGCTGTTCGGCGAGAACCGAAGCGTATTTTAGTGACCCTGCAGTCAAACAAGCGTTTGGCTTGCTAATTGCTGTACTCAGGCCATTCTTGCTGTTGCAGAGAGCGGCCAACCGGCCGAAACCTGCGAGCCAGAGTGCCTGGGGGCTGCAAATCACACTTTCGAGGGATCAAGCAGTACCACCCGCTGGCTATAGTTCGCACCATCCATAACAAAAAACACATGGAGTAGCGTCGATGACAAAGACAAAGCAAACCTGGCGCCTGGCAAAATTGCCACTGGCCGTCAGCCTAGCATCCACCCTCGCCGCACCAGCGTTCGGCGTTACTTTCAATATCGGCGAAATCGAAGGTCAACTCGACTCGTCCATGTCGGTCGGTGCCAGCTGGTCTGTGCGCGGTGCCGATCCGGATCTGATCGGTTCCCGTAACGGCGGCAAGGCCTCTTCGCAAACCGGCGACGATGGCCGCCTGAACTTCAAGCGCGGCGAGACCTTCTCGAAGATCTTCAAGGGCATCCATGACCTCGAATTGAAGTACGGCGACACCGGCGTCTTCGTCCGTGGCAAGTACTGGTACGACTTCGAGCTGAAGGATGAAAGCCGTCAGCTGTACGACATCAGCGACAGCAACCGCAAGGAAGGCGCGCAGTCGTCCGGCGCACAGATTCTCGATGCCTTCATCTATCACAACTATTCGATTGGCGATCTGCCGGGCTCGGTCCGCGCCGGCCGTCAGGTTGTCAGCTGGGGTGAAAGCACCTTTATTCAGAACTCGATCAACTCGATCAACCCTGTCGACGTGGCGTCCTTCCGCCGTCCGGGTGCCGAGATCAAAGAGGGTCTGATCCCGGTCAATATGTTCTATGTGGCCCAGAGCCTGACCGACAACCTCTCCGCCGAGGTGTTCTATCAGCTCGAGTGGGACCAGACCATCGTCGATAACTGCGGTACCTTCTTCGCCCTTGACGTGCTGGCCGACGGCTGTGACGACCGCCTGGCTGTTGCCGGTAGCGACGCCGGTGGTCCGGGCAGTCCGGGTTATCGTTATCTGGGCCGTTCCGGCGACCGTGATGCCCGCGACAGCGGTCAGTACGGTATTGCCCTGCGCTGGTTCTCCCAGGAGCTGGACACCGAGTTCGGTTTCTACACCATGAACTACCACAGCCGTACGCCGAGCTTGTCCTATACCGCCGGTCAAAGCGTGTTCCTGCTGCCTAACTCGGTAGAAGATCCAAGCACGGGCGAAATGTTCGCCAAGTACTACCTGGAGTACCCGGAAGATATTCGCCTGCACGGCGTCAGCTTCTCCACCACCGTGGGCTCCGCCTCGGTTGCCGGTGAACTGAGCTATCGGCCAAATATGCCGATGCAGATCAATACCACTGACCTGACCCTCGCGGCTGTTGCCCAGGGGCCTTTGGCGCAGGGGCTGGGTGTCAATACCAATCTGCCGATCTACACCAGCGGCCATGCGGCCTTTGGCCCGGGTGAAGAGCTGCAGGGTTATGTGCGCAAGCCGTTGACCCAGGCACAGGTTACCGTTACCCAGTTCGTCGATCAGGTCATGGGGGCCTCGCGTCTGACCCTGGTGGGCGAAGTCGGTTATTCCCATGTCAGTGACCTGGGCAAGAACGAACTGCGCTTCGGTCGTGCACCTGAATTCGGTGCCGGCGAGTTCCCGACCAACAGCCTGTGTACTGCCGTTGCCAACCCGGCCAATCCGGACGAGTGCAACAGCAAGGGCTTCTACACCACCACGTCCTGGGGCTACCGCGCTCGCGCAATCCTCGATTACAACGATGTGTTTGCCGGTGTAAACCTCAAGCCGAACGTGTCCTGGTCGCATGACGTCGATGGCTACGGTCCGACCTTCAACGAAGGCAACAAGGCCATCAGCCTGGGTCTGGATGCCGAATACCAGAACACCTATACCGCCAGCCTTTCCTACACCGATTTCTTCGGTGGCGAATACAACACCAACATCGATCGCGACTTCGTTGCGCTCAGCTTTGGCGTGAACTTCTAAGCAGACAGGAATTTTGAGGAAGAATATGCAGATGAAAACAACAAAAAACCTGCTGCAAACCGGTGTCTTGGCATTGTCGCTGATGGCCTGCAGCGTAATGGCTGCGGTGTCTTCGGACGAAGCCGCCAAGCTGGGCAAAAGCCTGACGCCGGTTGGGGCGGAAATGGGCGGCAACGCCGATGGTTCGATCCCGGCCTGGACCGGCGGCCTGCCAAAAACTGCCGGCACTGCCGATGCGGCTGGCTTCCTGTCGGACCCGTTCGCCAGCGAGCAACCGCTGTTCACCATCACTGCGGCCAACGCGGAGCAGTACAAGGACAAGTTGACCCCGGGTCAGCTGGCGCTGTTCAAGCGTTATCCGGAAAGCTACAGGATGCCGGTGTTCCCGACTCATCGTTCGGCTAGCATGCCTGACTTTGTACTGGAAGCGGCCATGCGCAACGCCTCCAATACCAAGATGGTAGAGGGCGGTAACGGTCTGGAGAACTTCGAACAGGCCATTCCGTTCCCGATTCCCAAGGACGGTCTGGAAGCGATCTGGAACCACATCACCCGCTATCGCGGCGGCAGCGTCAAGCGTCTGGTCACCCAGGCGACTCCGCAGCCGAACGGTTCCTACAGCATGGTTTACTTCCAGGATGAGTTCACCTTCCGCGGTGCGCTCAAGGATGCCGATACCAGCAAGCCAAGCAACGTGCTGTTCTACTTCAAGCAGCGGGTAACCGCCCCGTCGCGTCTGGCTGGTAACGTGCTGCTGGTGCACGAAACCCTCAACCAGGTGAAGGAGCCGCGTCTGGCGTGGCTGTACAACGCCGGTCAGCGTCGCGTACGTCGCGCGCCGCAGGTGTCCTATGATGGTCCGGGTACCGCCGCTGACGGTCTGCGTACTTCCGACAACTTCGACATGTACAACGGTGCACCTGACCGTTACGAGTGGAAGTTGAACGGCAAGAAGGAAATCTACATTCCTTACAACAGCTACCGTCTGGACTCGCCGAAGCTGAAGTATGACGAGATCATCAAGGCTGGCCATATCAACCAGGACCTGACCCGTTATGAGCTGCACCGCGTCTGGCATGTGACTGCGACCCTGAAGTCGGGCGAGCGTCATATCTATGCCAAGCGTGACTTCTTCCTCGACGAGGACACCTGGCAGGCCGCGCAGATCGACCATTACGACGGTCGCGGTACCCTGTGGCGTGTAGCCGAAGCCCATGCCCAGTACTACTACGACAAGCAAGTGCCGTGGTACAGCGTCGAGACCCTGTACGACCTGCTGTCCGGTCGTTACCTGGCTCTGGGTATGAAGAACGAAGAGAAGAGTGCTTACGAGTTCGACTACCCGGCAAAAGAAAGCGATTACACCCCGGCGGCCCTGCGCCAGGCGGGCGTACGCTGATCTGCGTCGCTGCTGCATAAGAAACCGGCCCTAGTGGCCGGTTTTTTTATGCCTCAATTTGCGTCAGGACATGGGGCGCGCCGGCATCGCAAAAAGAGGCTGCAGGCGTCAGGCGGCAAGGCTGTGGGGACTTTTCACGCTGGCGGATGGGGCGGTCGGCGCAGTCTGCCGCTGGCTGGCGGGGCTTCAAATGCCCGGCTTAAGACGCTAGGCTGCCGGGCATTGGTAGCGCTGCTGCCTGACTGCTACAAGAACCGGCCGATGACTGATCTGTTCCGAATTTCTGGCTTTGTTGCTCCCGGCGCGATGGTCGGGGGGCATTTTTACCGCCCGCCCTTGCCCTCCCGTTACGTACCGCGTCCGCGTCTGTGTGAACGGCTGATGGCCGGTTTGTCTGGCCGCCTGCTGCTGATCAGTGCACCAGCAGGCTTTGGCAAAAGCTCCCTGGCCATCGAGTTCTGCGAAGCGCTGCCCGAGCGCTGGCAGAGCCTGTGGCTGGGCCTGAACCCGCGTGACAGCGATCCTGGGCGTTTTCTCGAGCGGCTGCTGGCCGGCTTGCAGCAGTTCTTCCCCGGGCTCGGCCAGGATGCGCTCGGCCTGCTTCGGCTCAGGCAGCGGCATCAGCCGTTTGCCTTCGAGGAATGGCTGGACGGGCTGCTCGACGATCTGGCCCTGCGCCTCGATCCGCAGCAGCCGCTGCTGCTGGTGCTGGATGACTACCATCTGGCCCAGGGTGCGGTGCTGGACCGCTGCCTGCAGTTCTTCCTCAACCATCTGCCCGCCGGCCTGGTGTTGCTGGTGACCAGCCGCCAGCGTCCGGATTGGCACCTGGCACGTCTGCGCCTGTCGCGCCAGTTGCTGGAGTTGCACGAGCAGGACCTGCGCCTGACTGACGAGGAAAGTATCGAGTTGCTGGCCCGCCAGGGCGCGCAACTGTCGGCCGACTCCCTGGCCAGTCTGCTGCTGCGCAGCGAAGGCTGGGTGGCCGGGTTGCGCCTGTGGTCGCTGGCCAGCAGCGAGGCCCAGGAGGTCGAGGGGCGGACGTCGCTGGCCCATGGGGCCGAAGGCCTGATCCGCGACTATCTGCTGGAGGAGGTGATCGAGGGGCTGCCGGGCGAGGTGCAGACCTTCCTGTACGAAACCGCCAGCCAGGAGCGCTTCTGCGCCGAACTCTGCGATGCCCTGCGTGATGCCCATGACAGTGCGGCCATGCTGCGTCACCTGCAGGCGCATCAGGTCTTTCTGGTGCCCCTGGACGAACACGGCAAGTGGTTTCGCTATCACCACCTGTTCTCCGACCTGCTACGCAGCCGCCCGGCCGGCGACCTGCTCCTGTCGGCCTCTGGTCTGCACCTGCGCGCCTGTCGCTGGTTCAGTGCCCAGGGTTTGCTCGATGAGGCCATCGAGCAGGCTCTGCGCGCCGGGCAGCCGGATGTGGCGGCCAATCTGGTGCAGAGCCTGTCCGAGGAACAGCTGCTGGCCGAGCAGAATGTAGCGACCCTGTTGCGCTGGAAAATGGACCTGCCGGACAGCCTGCTGGCCAGCACTCCGCGCCTGGTGGTGCTGTACGGCTGGGCCCTGGCCCTGGCCTGCCAGCTGGATGCCGCCGAAGAACTGGTCAACCAGCTGGAGCGCTTTCTCCCGGCCCCCAGCGCGGCCGAGCAGCAAGGCCTGCTGGCGCAATGGATGGCCTTGAGCGGGGTGATAGCCCGGGGCCGCGGCGAGAGTGAGCGGGCCCGGCAGTTCTGCGCCGAGGCCCTGACCTGCCTGCCGCTGGAGCGCTATGGGCAACGTCTGATGTGCCTGTCCAGCCTGGCCAATCTGGCGATAGTGCAGGGCGATATGTGGCGGGCTCGCGGCCTCAACCGCGAGGCCCTGGAGTTGGCGCAGCGGGTCGGCAATCCGCTGTTCGAGGCGCTGACCCATTACGACCGGGCGCGGGTGCTGCAGGCTCGCGGCGAGGTGCTGCGGGCGCTGGAGGAAGTCCGCCAGGGTTTGCAGTGTTTGCACGGGCTGGCGGCGCAGCGTCAGTATGCAGTGCGTGGGCGTCTGACCCTGTATGAGGGTTACCTGCTCAGCCTGCGTCTGCAGCCGCAGCAGGCGCGCCAACGTCTGCTGGGCGGAATCGCCGAGGCCCGCGGCTGCCGTGATGTCAGCCTGCTGATCGGGCATTGTGCTCTGGCCAGGCTGGAGGGCCGTTGCGGCAATCTTGCCGAAGGCTTTGCCCAGCTGGCCGAGGCCGAGCGGCTGATGCATATCTGGGATATCCCGGCGGTCTACTACCTGGCGATGATCACCCTGTGCAAGTGCGAGCTGTGGTTGCTCCAGGGGCAGAGCGAACTGGCCGGGTTCTGGCTCAACCGGCTGGCCCAGACCTATAGCGGCGAGAACGCGGCGGCGGCCCCAGAACTGCATCCGCAGCTGCCGCTGCATATCGACCTGCACCTGGCCACGCTCGAACGGTTACGCGGCTTGCCGGGCGAAGCCGAGCGGCGTCTACGCGCCCTTAACCAGCGTGCCCAGGGGGCGGGCGGGCAATTGCTGGCGAGCATCGCCCAGGTGCAGCTGTGCGTGCTGTTACTCGACACGGGGCGCGAGCGCGAGGCTCAGCAGCAACTGCGCAGTGCCTTGCAGGCTGCTTCTGGCGGTGGCTTGCTGGCCTTTCAGGAACTGCTGCAGCAACAGCCGGACTGGCTGCACCAGCAGCTGCTGGCGCAGGCCCGCTGCCCCCTCGTCGATGCCTTGCTGGCCGCCCTGCCGGAACCCCAGGGTAACCCGGGAGCCACCGAGCAGGCCGTGGTCGAGGCCCTGAGTACGCGGGAGCTGGCGGTGCTGCAGTTGATCGCCCAGGGTTGCTCGAACCTGGAGATCAGCGAGCGTCTGTTTATCTCCCTGCACACGGTGAAAACCCACGCGCGCCATATCAACAGCAAGCTGGGCGTCGAGCGGCGCACCCAGGCGGTGGCGCGGGCCAAGGGCCTGGGCTTATTGCGCTGAGTCGGCTGGCGCGGGCACCGACAGATCGAGCGCCGGCGGCGCGGCCGGTGCCGGCTTGGCGCTGGCCAGTTTGCCCTGTACGTCCTGTTGAATGCTCAGCAGCACCGGCAGCAGTTCCTGCATATTGCGCCGCACTTCGGCATAGGCATGTTGCTGCGCCAGCTGTTCGCAGCGCAGTAGCAGCTGCTCGCGCACCTCGCCATTCAAATGGATAAACAGTTCCGGTAGCTGCTTGCTCAGTTCGGCGCTGTAGAGCACCAGTTCTTCGCGGCCGAACTGCTTGGTCAGGCCCAGGTAATCCAGGGCGCTGGAGGTCAGCATGGCCGCGGCGGCCTTGGTTTCATGCAGGCCCTGCAGGCGCACGGGGTTGCTTTGCTCGCTCTGCGCCAGGGTCATCCAGAACTCGGTGGTGAGGGTGAACAGCACCGCCTGCTGGCGCAGCGAGTAGCTCATCAGGCCCAGGGCTTCGGCGGCGTAGGGTTGCTGCGCGGCGCGGAAGTCGAAGTACAGGCGCATCAACTCCTTGAGGCGGAACAGCGCGTCGCGGGCTTCGTTCTGGCGCAGCTCCAGCGGTGCGTAGATATTCAGTTGCGGGCGGAAATTCTCCTCGCTGACCATTCGTGCATAGATAGGTCCGGTGAATTCGCCGCTGCGTCTGGGCAGGGCATTGGCCTGGGTCTTGTCGACCTTTTCCAGCGCCTCGAGCAGCAGCTGGTAGTCGGCGCTGTTCCAGGGTTTGTGGATATCGGGAATCTTCTGCCCGAGGTAGAACAGCTCGGCGGCCTGCACGGGCAGGGCGCTCAGCAGAACCAGCAAAAGGATGGCCAGCGGTGCTGCGAGGGGGCGTGTTAGCGTGTTCAGCACATCGATAATCCTGCGGATATGGCGTGGCCCAGAGTAACCAGCTTGGCCCTGCGCGTCACCCGCGCCTTGGTTGGGGAAACTGTCATGCAGCAGGAGTTGGCCGAGCTGGGCGCGGTGCAGGCGGTCTTCGAGGACCTCGGCGGTTACGGCGCGCTGGCCCAGCAGCAGGAACAGGGTGGCGAGGGCCCGTTGGTGGGGCATTTGCAGCGTACCCATATCCAGCTGGCGGCCATTGCCGTGTTTGCCCGCAAGGGCCTGGCCGAGACCACGGTCAATGACCTGCTGGCGGCGGCCAATGTCTCCCGGCGCACCTTCTACAAGTACTTCGAGAACAAGATGCAGGTGCTTGAAGGCATCTACCAGACCGCGGTCGCCCTGCTGCTGTCGCGCTTCAGGGAAATGCAGAGCATCGCCGGCAGCCCGCAGGCCTGGCTGCAGGCCATGGTCGAGCGTTATTTCGACTATCACCTGGCGGTCGGGCCGATCATCCGCCTGATGCAGGAAGAAGCCCTGCGCGCCGACTCGCCCCTGGCGGCACAACGGCAAAACGCCCATGTCGAGATGGCTCGCCTGCTTGCCGAACGCCTGCACGGCGACAGCCCCCAGGCCGATCCATTGACCTATCGAGCGCTGCTCTGGGCCCTGGAGGCCGCCTCGCTGGACCTGCTCGGCCGCGCCGCCAACCGCGGTGAAATCGAGCGGGCCAAACAGGTGCTCGGCCAGTTGCTGATCGCCACGCTGTGTCCGCCCTCAGGCTCAACCTAGGTTAGGCGTCAGCCGGGTTCGCCCATGCTCTGATAGGCCGGTGACTATTCCTATAACAACTAACAACACTGTCGAGGTGCCTGCATGTCCGCTTCCAGCCTTTCGCTGACGCCACCATTGGCGGCTGGTTTCGCCCGCCTGGGGTTCGGGGCCTTGCCCCTGGCAAGTCTCAAATCGCGCTACGGCAATGCCGCCAGCGGTTCACGCTATGTAGAGCTGGATGGCTTCCATCTGCACTACCGCGACGAGGGCAGCCGGGACAAACCGGTGCTGGTGCTGATCCATGGCGTGGTGGCCTCCCTGCACACCTGGGATGACTGGGTGCCGGCCTTCGCCGCGCACTACCGGATTATCCGCTTCGATGTGCCGGGCTTCGGCCTGACCGGCCCGGCGCGGGATGGCCAGTACTCGGCCGAGCGGATGATCAAGGTGTTCGGCCTGCTGCTCGATCATCTCGGGGTGGACAAGGCCTCGATCGCCGGCAACTCCCTGGGCGGCTATATCGCCTGGAACTTCGCCCTGGCCCAGCCGCAGCGGGTTCACAAGCTGGTGCTGATCGATCCGGCCGGCTATCACATGCACAAGGTGCCCTGGATGATCGCTTCCGCGGCGTTACCGGGGGCCACATTGGCCATGCCGCTGTGGATGCCGCGTGCCCTGATCGCCCAGGGCATCAAGGAAGTCTACGGCGAGCCGGGGCGGATCAAGCCCGGGGTGGTCGAGCGCTACAACGACCTGAGTCGCCGCCCCGGCAACCGACGGGCGATGATGGAAATCTTCCGCATCCTGCTCAAGGTCAACAAGCAGGAACTGCAGGGCACCCCGGCGCGGGTAGCGCAGATCCAGGCCCCGACCCTGCTGCTGTGGGGCGAGCGCGACCGCTGGATTTCCCCCAGGCATGTGCCGCTGTGGCAGCGCGATCTGCCGGGTATCCAGGTCAAGACCTATCCGGGGGTTGGCCATATCCCCATGGAAGAAATCCCCCAGCAGAGCGCGGCGGACGCCCTGCGTTTTCTCCAGGGCTAAGCATTGTAGGGTGCGCCGTGCGCACCAACCCAGGCCGCCGGGTGCACCCTACCATTTAAGCCGCGCCCCCTGAGCGCGCATGGCATAGTCGCAAAAAAGGGAGCCCTTCGGCTCCCTTGGTTGTTGCTACCTTACTTCGGCTCAGGCCAGCTGGCTGTCCGGTTGCGCATCGAACTCGCGGCGGGTCTGGTAGAGCAGGTCCAGATTGTTGTGCTGCCAGGGGTGGAAGTCGGCCCTGAAGAAGTCCCGGTAGGTGCCGAGCAGCGGGCGGAACACACCCTGCTTGCCCCACATCCACTGCAGACCGTCACGCCAGACCCGCCAGTTCCACAGCAGGCCGTCCTGCTTGAGCATATGGGTCAGGCCGCGGCTGGTGTCGAGGATAAAGAAGAAGGTACCCATCAGCATCGCCCGGCGCAGCAGCTTGCGGCTGCCGCAGACCTGGTTGTAGACATCGAAAGCCACCGCCTTGTGTTCGGTTTCCTCCAAGGCATGCCAGCGCCACAGGCGGGCCATGGTCGGGTGCGCCCCGGCCATATAGCGAGGGTCCTTGAGCAGGCCGTCGGCCATGATTGCGGTGATATGTTCCAGCGCGGCGGTGGCCGCCAGCTGACGCTGCGGCGAGAGCTTCTTCTGGGTGTAGCGGATGCGCACCTGGGCGCGTTTCTCGATCCGGCCGATGTCGTAACCCAGGTCGCGTAGGCGGTTGCTGTATTCCAGGTGCTCGCGGCTGTGATGACCTTCCTGGCCGATAAAGCCGCGGATCTGTTCCTTCAGTACCGGGTCTTCGATCTGCTCGCGGAAATGCCGCACCGAGTCGATAAAGAAACGTTCGCCATCGGGAAACAGCACCGACATGGCATCGAACAGGTGGCTCTTGAAGGCATCGCCGCTGTGCCAGTGGCGCGGCAGTGGATTGGGAAAATCGAAATCCATATGCCGCGGACGAATCTGCAAACCTTCCGGGGTAGTGCTGACCATGCTGACTCCCTGAGTCGGTGACTGAAGCATGCAAGCACTATGGGTCGATCCGCAGGCCTGGCAAAGGTTAACAACAGCCAATATGTCGGTCATTTATGGCCAAAAGCGCCAATGTACTGCTTTGTACGAACGCCAAGGCAGGCAGCGGATGGCGACATTGTGTCGCGACGAACGCGAGGCGGATTGGCCAAACCTTAGGTGGTGGCCAGCCGACAGGGTTGCCGGACAAGATGCCCGTACTTTGGTCGGGCAGGCGAACGGATGCGATCAAATTGGCACTATGGTGCATTTACGGGCTTGTCGATTTTTGTCGAACGAGGGTATCTTCGATAAAAAAATGAGTCATATATGGCCAATGCCCCCAGAAAGCCCATGAAAGCATCCCTGAATTTCACGGCCGAACTGGTACCTGTCGCCTACGCCGCCGCCTTGCTCGATCTGGTCGAAGAATTGGGCGTCGCCCGTGACCAGCTATTTGCCGCGGCCCGGGTGCGGCCCGAGGTGCTGGGCAATCCCCAGGGGCGTCTGTCCTTCAGCGACTTTACCCAGCTGAGTGGTTGCGCCCTGCGCCTGTGCGACGAGCCGGCGCTGGGCTTGTTGCTCGGTCAGCGGCTGAATGTCTCGACCCATGGCATCCTCGGTTATGCCGTGCTGTCCAGCGCCAACCTGGGCAAGGCCATGCAATTCGCCCTCAGGTATTACCGGGTGCTCGGCCTGACCTACGAACTGGAAATGGTCGAGGAGGGCGCACGGGTCGAGTTGCGCGCCAGTGAGACCATGCCTCTCGGCCCGCTCAGCCGTTTCGCCGCCGAAGGGCTGCTCGCCAGCCTGTACACCATCGCGCGTTTTCTCGTGGGCGAGCGCCTGCAGCAGGTGGCCGTGGGCTTTGCCCATGCCGCGCCGCACTATGCCGAGCGCTACGAGCGGCTGTTTGGCGTGCCGGTGGCGTTTGACCAGCCTTACCACCGCCTGAGTATGCCCATTGCCTATCTGGACCGGCCCATGGCCCTGGCCAACCCGGCCACGGTGCAGATGTGCGAGCAACAGTGCGAAGCGCTGCTGGCCAGCCTGGACGTGCAGGATGGCCTGCTGACCCGGGTGCGCCGCCTGCTACTGACGCGGCCCGGCGATTTCCCCGACCTGGCCAGCGCCGCCGAGGCCCTGCATACCAGCGGCCGCAGCCTGCGCCGGCACCTGTCGAGCATGGGCACCAGTTACCAGCAGGTACTGGACGAGGTGCGCAAGAGCCTGGCCCTGCAGTACCTCACCACCACCCACCTACCGCTATACGAAATCGCCTATCTGCTGGGCTTTAGCGACCCGAGCAACTTTCGCCGCGCCTTCAAGAAGTGGACGGGTAAACTGCCCAGCGATTACCGCAGTGAGGATTGACCATGAGTTCTGCCGCCGCCCCCGCCCTGATCCGCGAAACCTTCCCCGTCGGGCCTTTGCAGTGCAACTGCACCATCATCGGTGACCCCGTGACCAAGAAGGCCATTGTGGTCGACCCGGGTGGCAACCCCGAGTTGATCATGGCGCGCCTGGAGGCCCATGGCCTCAAGGTGGTGAGCATCATCCACACCCACGCCCATCTGGATCACTTCCTCGCCTCCGGGCAGATGAAGGAGAAGACCGGCGCGACCCTGCACCTGCACAAGGAGGATCAGTTCCTCTGGGACAACCTGGAGATGCAGTGCCGCATGTTCGGCGTGCCCTACACCCCGGTACCCGCGCCGGATCAGTGGCTGGCCGATGATGAGGAACTGGCCTGCGGCTGCGGCGTGGCGCTGCACACCCCGGGGCATACGCCGGGCTCCATGAGTTTCTGGTTCCCCCAGGACAAGCTGCTGATTGCCGGCGACACCCTGTTTCGCCGCGGCATCGGTCGCACCGATCTGTGGGGTGGGGACTACAAGACCATCGAGCGCTCGATCAAGCAGCGGCTGTACAGCCTGGATGAGGACGCCACCGTGGTCACCGGCCATGGCGATGACACCCGGCTGGGCGATGAGATGCGCGATAACCCCTTTGTCCGCGCCTAATCGATAGATGGTTTCTGGCTGTTTTGCCGCCAATAGCTGCGCCAGACCAAAGACAAGACCGGCCGGCTGTCATAACCCTGTACCATCATCGGCATCGGAATGAACTTAATGCCCTGACCTGGCGTCGAAGACGCAGGCAGAGACTGCTCTAACAACACGAAAGAAAAGGATGTATCGATGATGAACTTGCGAAATATGGCATTTGCAGCGGTGGGCCTGAGCCTGTTGGCAGGCTGTACCACCAACCCATATACCGGTGAGCGGGAGGCAGGCAAGGCCGGCATCTATGGTGGTGTTGGAGCAGTGACCGGCGCGGTAATCGGGGCGGCCACCTCAAGCAAGAAGGACCGTGCCAAGGGTGCATTGATCGGCGCGGCCGTGGGCGGCGCTGCAGGTGGCGGTTATGGCTACTACGTCGACACCCAGGAAGCCAAGCTGCGCCAGACCCTGCAGGGCACTGGCGTACAGGTGCAACGCAACGGTGATGACCTGAAGCTGATCATGCCGGGCAATATCACCTTCGCCAGCAACTCGTCGGACATCTCCAGCGGTTTCTACCCGACCCTGAACTCCCTGCTTCTGGTGTTCAAGGAATTCGACAAGAACGGTATCGACATCGTCGGCCATACCGACAGCACCGGCTCCCTCGAGCTGAACCAGAACCTGTCGAATCGCCGTGCCCAGAGCGTAGCGTCTTACCTCAGCGCCAACGGCGTGGCAGCGTCGCGGATATCCTCCTACGGTGCGGGCCCGAGCCAGCCGATCGCCAGCAATGCGAGCGAAGCCGGTCGTGCGCAGAACCGTCGGGTTGAGATCAACCTGCGTCCGCTGTAAGCACAACTGCTGCGAAAGATGCCGCGCACCCGTAAGGGGCGCGGCATTTTTTTGCCTGGTCGAAGCCCGTCCAGCGCTTCGATCGGGCTGCTCGGCCTCCCGGCAGTGGTCGCCGCCGCTGTGACCATACGCAATCGTTTAGCGACTTTCGAATCTGCGTGTGCCGACCTGCGCTAATCCGATTTGTGACTAGAATCCTTTGCATGGTTCTGTAAGGCCCGCGGTTTGCAGGTGCGACCGGCCGCCGGGCGGGAATGACACTGGAGGTCACATGGACGTCAGGCATAGCGCCAGCTCACGCAAACCCTGGTTGCCGTTCTGGGTCACCCTGGCGCTGCTGCTGGGCCTGGGGGCGTTGATTCTCTGGCAGTGGCAGGCACTCGAACAGCGCAAACTGCTTGAGCGGCAGCAGCGCTTTGAGCTGGAAGCCGAGGACATCGGCCAGCGGGTGAAAAGCCGCCTGCTCGCCTACGAGATGGTTCTGCGCGGCGTGTCGGGGCTGATGACGGGCAGCGACAACGTCTCCCCCGAGGAGTGGGAGCGGGCGCTGGAGCAATTGCAGCTGCAGGAGCGCTACCCTGGGATCCAGGCCCTGGCCTGGTCGCGTTATGTGCGTCAGGAGCAGCTTGATGGGCTGCTGGCCGAGGTGCATGGGCAGGGCCGTGAGGATTATCGGGCCTTCCCTCCGGGGCCGCGGGAACACTACCTGCTGATCGATTACATCAGCCCGCTGGATTGGCGCAACCGTCGCGTCCTGGGTTTTGACATGCTCAGCGAACCGGTGCGCCTGGCCGCGATCGAGCAGGCGATTGTCAGGAGCGAAACCACCCTCAGCGCCCCGGTCACCCTGCGCCAGGAAACCCAGGACAATGTGCAGGGTGGGGTGCTGCTCTATCTGCCGGTCTATCGGGTGGGGATGCCCCTGGGCACGCTCGAGGAGCGCCGCGCCGCCCTTTTGGGTATGGTCCACGGGGCCTTTCGCAGCCAGGATCTGATGGAGGGCATCCTGGGGGCGCAGAGCCGCCGTTTCGATGTCTCGATCAAGGATCTGCAGGCCCCGCAAACCCTGCTGCTAAGCGACCCTGACCAGGTGCCCGGCTGGCAGCCGACTTTTCGCCAGACCCTGGAGCTGCCGCTGTATGGCCGCAACTGGGTGCTGGAGGTGAGCAGCACGGCGGTCTATGAAGCGGCATTACTCAATCCCGGCAGCCATTTCAGCCTCTGGGCCGGCCTGGTGGCCGCGGTGCTCCTGGCCTTGCTGGTCGGCGGCTACCTGCACCTGCGCGAGCGCGAGCTGCATGCCAGTCAACAGGCCACTGCGCAGCTGGGGGAGCGCGAGGAGCGTTTTCGTCTGCTGGTCGAGCGGCTGCCGGTGGCAACCCTGCTGTGCAGCGCCGACGGGCGTATCGAGATGGCCAACCACAGCGCTGCCGAGCTGCTCGGCTGTACCGCGCAGCAGTTGCTGGGGGAGCGGGTGCGGCGTTTTCTGCCGGCGATCGAGCAGCTCAGCCGGCTGGTCAACGACCAGGGCACGGCCGAGCTGAGCGACGAATACCAGGCCCATCGCGACAGCGGCGGCGAGGTGCCGGTGACCTTGAGCCTGAGCATGCTGGGGGATTCGGCGGGGGTCAATTACCTGCTCAACCTGGTCGATCTGCGTGCACGCAAGGGGGCCGAAGAGCGGTTTCGCCTGGTGGTCGAGGCTTCGCCCAATGCCATCGTGCTGGTCGACAGCAGCGGCAGGATCGCCATGGTCAACCGCCAGACCGAACAGATGTTCGGCTACGAGCGTCAGGAGCTGGTCGGTCAACCGGTGGAGAAACTCCTGCCCGAGGCGCAGCGCGGCGGCCATGTCGGCCTGCGCAGCGGCTATCAGGCGCGCCCCGAGCCGCGGCGCATGGGCAATAACCGTGAACTGTTCGGCCAGCACCGCGGTGGCCGCCTGATTCCCCTCGAAGTGGGCCTCTCGCCCATGCGCAGCGGTCAGGAAAGCTGGGTGCAGGCGGTGATTATCGACATCAGCGAACGCAAGGCCGCCGAGCAGCGTTTCCGCCTGGTGGTCGAGGCCTCGCCCAACGCCATCGTACTGGTCGACAGCGATGGCAAGATCGCCATGGTCAACCAGCAGACCGAGCAGATGTTCGGTTACGAGCGCGAGGCGCTGGTCGGCCAGGCGGTGGAAAAACTCCTGCCCGAGGCCAAGCGCGGCAGCCATGTCGGCCTGCGCAGCGGCTACCAGGAAAACCCCGAACCGCGGCGTATGGGCAACAACCGCGAGCTGTTCGGCCAGCACCGTGACGGCCGCCTGATTCCGCTGGAGGTGGGGCTCTCGCCGATTCACGGCGGCGAGCAAGCCTGGGTGCAGGCGGTGATCATCGATATCAGCGAGCGCAAGGCGGCCGAGCAGCGCCTGCGCGATCAGGCTGAACAGCTGATCCTGGCCAACCGCTACAAATCCGAATTCCTCGCCAACATGTCCCATGAGCTGCGCACGCCGCTCAACAGCATTCTGATTCTCAGCGACCAGTTGCGCCTGAACAGTGCCGGCAACCTGACCGAGAAGCAGACCCGTCACGCCGATATCGTCCACCGCGCGGGCAGCGACCTGCTGCAGTTGATCAATGATGTGCTCGACCTGGCCAAGGTCGAATCCGGGCGCATGCAGCTCAAGCTCGAAGCGCTGAGCATGCAGGATATTCTGGTCGAGCTGGATGCCAGCATGCGCCCGATGGCCGAACTCAAGGGCCTGCACCTGCATACCCGGCAGGAGCCCGGGGTGCCGCGGCTGATCCGCAGCGACCGGGTGCGCCTGCAGCAGATCCTGCGCAACCTGCTGTCCAATGCCCTGAAATTTACCGAGCGGGGCGAAGTCAGCCTGGTGGTTTCCTGCACCCCCGGCGAGGCCGGCGATGGCGTCGAGTGGCTGAATTTCAGTGTGCGCGACAGCGGTATCGGCATCGCCGCCGAGCAGCACGAGCAGATATTTCAGGCCTTCCAGCAGATCGACGGCTCCACCAGCCGGCGTTTTGGCGGCACCGGGCTGGGGCTGGCCATCACCCGTCAGCTGGTCCTGGCCATGGATGGCGAGATCAGCCTGCAAAGCGCGCCGGGGCAGGGTTCCTGCTTTACCGTGCGGTTGCCGGTGCAGATGCTGCCCGTGAGCGAGGCGCTGCCCGAAGCCGCAGGGCCCCAGCGCGGCGGGCAGGGACCGGCGGTGCTGATCGTCGAGGACGACGACAATTTTGCCGCGGTACTCGCCGAACAGGCCCAGGCTCACGGTTTTACCAGCGTGCACTGCCGCACCGGGATGCAGGCGCTCAACCTGCTGCTCCACGAGCAGTTCAGCGCGGTGATCCTCGACATTCTGCTGCCGGATGTCAGCGGCTGGCAGCTGTTCCGCCGCTTGCGCGGGCAGGCCAGGCATCGCCACACCCCGGTGCACATCATCTCCTGCGTGCCGCAGCCGGCCGACTGGAACGACGATGGCACACGCTACCTGGTCAAGCCGATCCAGCGTGAGGACCTGGAGCAGGTCTTCGTCGACCTGCAACATCTTGATCAGACTCCAGCGCCTCGCCTGCTGCTGGTGGAGGATGTGCAGGTCGAGCGGGAGCATTACCGCGAGCACTTGCAGCGCCTGGGTTTTGCCGTGCACGCCTGCGCCCGGGCCGACGAAGCGTTGCAGGCCTATAGCGATGGCGCGTTCAGCGCCCTGGTCGTCGACCTCGATCTGCCCGACCAGGATGGTTTCGAGCTGCTGCAGAGCCTCGATCGCCAGCGCCCGCTGAACGGCACGCGGGTGGTGATCAATACCGGGGTGGATGTCACCCATCAGGCCCTGCAGCGCTTGCGCCGCTACAGTGCGGTGGTGGTGCACAAGCACGGCGAGGACATGCAGGCCCTGAGTCAGGCGGTGCAGGGCTTCCTCGGCGACGTGCGCGAGCCGCAAAACCCCGCGCCGCAGTTGAGCGAGCAGGCGTTGCAGGGGCGGCGCATCCTGCTGGTGGATGACGATGTGCGCAATGTCTACGCCCTGACGGCCCTGCTGGACGAGGTGGGGTTGCAGGTTATCGCCGCCCGGGATGGTCTGGAGGCCATCGCCAGCTACCAGCGCGAACCCTGCGACCTGATCCTGATGGACATGGCCATGCCCAATATGGACGGCTATACCGCGACCCGCCTGCTCAAGAGCGAACACGGCTGTGGCATCCCGATCATTGCCCTGACCGCCCATGCGATGAAGGGCGACCGGGAAAAATGCATCACCGCCGGAGCCGACGACTACCTGGCCAAGCCGGTCAGCCGCGACGCGCTGCTGGGCGTGCTGGGGCGCTGGCTGGCGAGCCGCGATGGTTTGACGGTGCCATCTGCGCCAGATGATCTAACCTGAAGCACAGCAGGAGTCCGTAAGGCGGCCGCCAGGGACGAGGGTGAAAGGAATGGTACAGCTGCAGAAGAGGATGGAGCAGGCGACACAGATTCTGCTGGTGGTGGACGATCGCCCGGAGAATCTCGAGGCGATGCAGGCCCTGCTCGAACATGGCGACTGGCAGCTGCGTTGCGTCGATGGCGGCGAGGCGGCCCTGCAATGCCTGCTGGAGGAAGATGTCGGGCTGGTCCTGCTGGATGTGCAGATGCCGCATATGGATGGCTTCGAGGTGGCCCGGCTGATGCGTGGCAACCCGCGCACCCGGCATACCCCGATCATTTTCGTCTCCGCCATCGCCCAGACCCAGGATGCGGTGCTGCGCGGCTACGCCACCGGTGCGGTGGACTTTATTCTCAAGCCCTTCGACCCCAGCGTCTTGCGCCACAAGATCCACGCCCTGCTCGAACACGAGCGCAGCCGCAGCGAGCTGTTGCACCTCAGTCAGCAGCTGGACTCGGCGCGGGCCTTCAACGCCTCGGTGCTGGACAATGCTGCCGAGGGCATCATGGTGGTCGGCGAGGATGGCCGCATCAGCTTTGCCAACCCGGCCATGGCGCAGATGCTCGAGGGCGCGGTCAGCGACCTGGAGGGCAGTGACATGCTGTCCTACCTGGTCAGCCCCGAGGTGACCTGCGAGTGGCGCATGTCGGAGTTCTATCGGCACTGGCGTCGCCACGAAGCCTATCGCCTGCACGAGGCCAGCCTGCGCACCCTGAGCGGCAGTCTGGTGCCCGTGGCGCTGTCCTGCTCGCCCTTGCCGCGCCTGCAGCACGCCATGGTGGTCATGGCCCTGGATATGTCGGTGGTGCGCCGCCTGCATCAGCAGCTGGAGTCGCAGGCCATCACCGATGCCCTGACCGGCTTGCTCAACCGCCGCGGCTTCTACCAGGCCCTGGAGTCCTCGCTGTCGCGGATTCAGCGCAGCGGCCAGCGCATGGCGGTGCTCTACCTCGATCTGGACGGCTTCAAGCGGATCAACGATTCCCTGGGGCATGCCGCCGGCGATGAACTGCTTAAGCGCGTCGGCGAGCAACTCAAGGCCAGCCTGCGCCCCTATGACCGCCTGGCACGCATGGGCGGCGATGAATTCACCGCGCTGCTCGACAGCCTGGAGCACCCCGAGGATGCGGCGCGGATTGCCGAGAAACTGATCGAGCAGGTGTCGATTCGCTACACCCTGGACGGCGTGGACGTGACCCTGGGAGCCAGTGTCGGCATCGCCTGTTTTCCCGAATGCGGGCAGACCGTGGAGGGCTTGCTGCGCGCCGCGGACATGGCCATGTACGAGGCCAAGCGCACCGGTCGCCAGCAATACCGCTTCTTCTCACCCGAGATGAACGGCCGCGCGCGCTCGCGCCTGATGCTCGAGGAAAGCCTGCGCAGTGCCATCGAGAACAACGACTTCGTGCTGGTCTACCAGCCGCAGATCTATCTCGAAAGCGGTCGCCTGCGCGGGTTCGAGGCCCTGTTGCGTTGGCAGCATCGGGCCGCCGGCACGGTCGCCCCCGGGGTGTTTATCCCGTTGCTGGAGGAAACCCGGCTGATCAACCGCTTGGGCGACTGGATCTTCCGCGCCGGGGCCGAACAGTGTCGGCGGATGAACGCCCAGTTCGGCGCAGGCTCGGTGCTGAGCCTGAACGTCAGCCCCGTGCAGTTTGGCAGGGCGCAACTGGTCGAGGAATTGCGCCTGGTACTTGAGGAGTTCGGCCTGCAACCCGCGCAGCTGGAGGTCGAGGTCACCGAGAGCGCGCTGATGCAGGACCTCAAGACCAGCCAGGAGCAGTTGCGTCAGCTGCGTGCGCTAGGGGTGAAAATCGCCATCGACGACTTCGGCACCGGTTACTCGTCGCTGGCCTACCTGCGCCATTTCGAGCTGGATACCCTGAAGATCGACCGGCTGTTTATCGCCAATATGCTCGACTCGCCGCGCGATGCCGCCGTGGTCAGCACCATTATCGACCTGGGCCGCCACCTCGGCCTGGAAGTGATCGCCGAAGGGGTGGAAACCGAGGCCCAGCGCGACTGGCTGGTGCAGCACAACTGCGCCATCATGCAGGGCTTTCTGGTCGCCCCGGGTTTGAGTGCCGAACAGGCCCAGAATTTCCCCGCGCAACTGGACTGGCACAACCTGCCGGCGTACCCGAGCAAGCCCGAGGAGTAGGTCGGCAGGCGGCTCGGTTACGTGGCGAGCGTGTGCCCGTAGCCCGGATGCAATCCGGGGCGGTGGCATCCCGGATTGCATCCGGGCTTATCCGGGCTACAACCACTGCAGTGGCCTCTATTTCGGGCCAAAACGCTGCTTGAGCGCTTCCAGCTCGGCGTCCTTGTCCAGCCACAGCTGGTTGACCCACTGCTGGAAGTGCAGGCGATAGCGTTCGTCCTGATCGTAGTTGCCGCCGATAAATTCCGTGGGAATCGGCAGCTTCTGCAGGCGTACCACCACCTTGTCGATGCGCCCGCAGAGCAGGTCCCAGAAGCCCGGGTTGCCTTGCGGGTAGTGGATGGTGACGTTGACGATGCTGTGCAGCTGCTCGCCCATGGCGTCGAGAACGAAGGCGATGCCGCCGGCCTTGGGCTTGAGCAGGTGGCGGAAGGGCGACTGCTGTTGCGCATGCTTTTGCGGCGACAGGCGGGTGCCTTCGAGGAAGTTGAACACCGAGACCGGGTTGGTTTTGTAGCGCGCGCAGGCCTTGCGCGTGGTGGCCAGGTCCTCGCCGCGCTTTTCCGGATACTTGGCCAGGTATTCCTTGCTGAAGCGCTTCATAAAGGGGAATTCCAGGGCCCACCAGCACAGGCCGATCACCGGCACCCAGATCAGCTCCTGCTTGAGGAAGAACTTGAGCAGCGGCATGCGCCGGTTGAGCTGGTATTGCAGCACTAGAATATCCACCCAGCTCTGGTGGTTGCTGGTCACCAGGTAGGAGTGCTGCTTGTCGAAGCCTTCCAGCCCGACGACGTCCCACTCGATCCGGCCCACCAGGTTCATCCAGAACTTGTTGCTGGAGATCCAGAACTCGGCAATCGCGTGCATCAGGAAGCGGCACAGGCGCTGCACCGCCGGGATCGGCAGCAGCAGTTTGAGCAGGGCCAGGATAAACAGCGGCCAGCACCAGAACAGGGTGTTGATGGCCAGTAGCAGGCCGGCCAGCAGGCCGCGTAGCGGGGCAGGGAGAGCGTGCAACATGGGGGCAGGTGCCTCCGAAAATGGGCGCAGGCTGCGTATCAGGCGTTTGCGCAGCCCGGGTATGCCCGGCTTATCTATGCCCGTGGTTTTCCACCACGGATCGGTCGGCGCACAGGTTAACCGCTGTGCACCGAACTGCAAGCCTTTCGAAAGGCTGACGATCGCCGCCGATCGCCGCCTGTTCCCGTCATTCGCCGCCTCTGGCGGGGAACGTCCCCGCGCCAGAGCGCTACTGTGGCAGGTTGGCGGCCTGGATCGCGGTCAGGGCGATGGTGTAGACGATATCGTCGACCAGAGCACCGCGGGACAGGTCGTTGACCGGTTTGCGCAGCCCTTGCAGCATGGGGCCGACGCTGACGCAGTCGGCGCTGCGTTGTACCGCCTTGTAGGTGGTGTTACCGGTGTTCAGGTCGGGGAAGACAAATACCGTGGCGCGCCCGGCCACCGGGCTACCCGGTGCTTTTTGCCGGCCGACGCTTTCAATGGCGGCGGCGTCGTACTGCAGCGGGCCGTCGAGCAGCAGTTCGGGGGCCTGTTGCCTGGCCAGGCGGGTGGCCTCGCGGACTTTCTCCACTTCTTCGCCGGTGCCCGAGTCGCCGGTGGAGTAGCTGAGCATCGCCACCCGCGGCGGGATGCCGAAGGCGCTCGCCGAGGCGGCGCTCTGCAGGGCGATTTCCGCCAGCTCGGCTGCCGTCGGGTCGGGGTTGACCGCGCAATCGCCGTACACCACCACCTGGTCCGGCAGCAGCATAAAGAACACCGAGGACACCAGTTTGTAGCCCGGTGCGGTCTTGATCAGCTGCAGGGCCGGGCGGATGGTGTTGGCGGTGGTGTGAATGGCTCCCGAGACCAGGCCGTCGACCTCGTCCAGGGCCAGCATCATGGTGCCCAGCACCACGGTGTCTTCCAGCTGGGCGGCGGCCATCGGTGCGTTCAGCCCCTTGCCCTTGCGCAGCTCGACCATGGGCCCGACATAGCGCTCACGGATCAGGTCCGGGTCGAGAATCTCCAGGCCCTCGGGCAGTTCGATACCCTGCGCCCTGGCCACTGCGTAGACCTCATCCGGCTTGGCCAGCAGCACGCACCGGGCGATGCCGCGGGCCTGGCAGATGGCCGCGGCCTTGACGGTGCGCGGCTCGCTTCCTTCCGGCAGGACAATGCGCCGGTTCGCCGCCTTGGCCCGTTGCACCAACTGGTAGCGAAACGCCGGCGGCGACATGCGCAACTCGCGCGGGGTGCCGCAGCGGGTGAACAGCCATTCGTGGTCGATATGGCTGGCGACGAAGTCGGCGACTTTTTCCGCGCGCTCCTTGTCGTCCACCGGAATCTCCTTGTTCAGGAGGTTGAGGCTGGTGGCGGTGTCGTAGGAGCCGGTGCTGACGGTCATCACCGGCAAACCGCTGTGCAGTGCGCCGCGGCACAGCTCCATTATCCGCGGGTCGGGGGCGAAGTCGCTGCACAGCAGCAGGCCGGCCAGGGGCATGCCGTTCATGGCGGCCAGGCTGGCGGCGAGAATGATGTCGTCGCGGTCGCCAGGCGTTACCACCAGGGTGCCGGGCTTGAGCAGCTGCACTGTGTTGGCCACGGCGCGGGCGCAGAGCACGATCTTGAGCATACGGCGCTGTTCGTAGTCGCCGGCATTGAGCACCCGCGCGCCGAGCAGATCGGCGATATCGCGGGTACGCGGGGCATTCAGTTCGTCCTGCCAGGGGATGCAGCCGAGCAGGCGGAAATCATCGCTCTTGAGCAGCGGCGAGAGTTCCTTCAGGCGGTTGGCGTAGGCCTCCAGGCCGTCCTCGCTGCGCACCTTGTTGAGGATCAGGCCGAGCACCTTGGGGTCCTTCGGCCCGCCGAACAGCTGGGCCTGGATCTCCACCCGGTCGCTCAGTTCGCCGAGGCTTTCCTGTTCCGGGGCCGAGACCAGGATCACCTCGGCATCCAGGCTCTTGGCCAGGTGGAAGTTGACCCGCGCCGCGTAGCTGGCCTGGCGCGTGGGCACCATGCCCTCGACTATCACCACGTCCTTGCCGGCGGCGGCCTGGTGGTAAAGGCTGATGATTTCTTCGAGCAGCTCGTCCAGCTGACCATCGCCCAGCATGTGCTCGACATGGGTCAGAGCCAGAGGCTTGGGCGAGTGCAGGCCATGGGTGCGGGCGATCAGTTCGCTGGAACGCTCCGGGCCGAGGTCGCCCTGATGGGGCTGGGCAATGGGCTTGAAGAAGCCGACCTTGAGGCCGGAGCGCTCCAGGGCACCGACCAGGCCCAGGCTGATCGAGGTAAGGCCGACACCGAAACCGGTGGGGGCGATAAAGAAGGTGTGCATGGATCTTCCTTTATGTCGTAGGGGCGGGGCGGACGCCTAGTTCCATGCCCGCGAAATGTTGTTGGCCTCTGTCGCGGGCATGGCCCGCTCCTACAGCTCAGGCTTCAAGCAGTTCCAGGGTATCGAGGGCAATCTGGCGTTCTTCGTTGGTCGGCACCACCAGCACCCGCGGATGGCCCTGGGCGTGGATCGCCCCGGACGCGCCGCGCACGGTGCTGACGTTGGCCTGCTCGTCGAGGGCCAGGCCCAGTAGTCTGAGGTGGGCGACGGTCTTGCTGCGGATCAGCGGCGAGTTCTCGCCGATGCCGCCGGTAAAGATCAGCCCATCGAGCTGCGGCAGGGCGCAGCTCATGGCCGCCAGGGACTTGGCCAGGCGGTAGCAGAACACCTCGATGGCCAGGGTCGCGCCGGCATGGCCCTGTTCGCGGGCCTGCTCCAGGCTGCGCATATCGTTGGACAAGCCGGACAGGCCGAGCAGGCCGCTGTCCTTGTTCAGCAGGGTGTCGATCTGCTCCAGGCTCCAGCCCAGGGTGCGCGCCAGATGGCTGTGCAGGTTGGGGTCGACATCGCCGCTGCGGGTGCCCATCACCAGGCCCTCCAGTGGGGTCAGGCCCATGCTGGTGTCGCGGCTCTGACCATCGACTATGGCGCAGGTCGAGCAGCCGTTGCCCAGGTGGGCCACCAGCCAGCTGCTGTTGCCGATGAGCAGGCCGGCCAGTTCGGCGGCGCGCTGGCTGACATAGCGGTGGCTGGTGCCATGGAAGCCGTAGCGGCGCACGCCGTGCTCGCGGTACAGGTACTCCGGCAGGGCGTAGCGGTAGGCGTGTTCGGGCAGGGTCTGGTGGAAGGCGGTATCGAACACCGCCACCTGGGTCAGGTTGGGAAACAGTTTGATCGCCGCTTCGATGCCCAGCAGGTTGGCCGGATTATGCAGTGGGGCCAGCGGCGCGGTGGCGCGAATGGCACTCAGGCTCAGGGCATCCAGGCGGCAGGCGGCGGTGAAATGTTCGCCGCCATGCACCACCCGGTGGCCGATACCGTGCAACTGGCCGCCAGCTGCGCTCTGCACCAGCGGCAGGACCTGAGCCAGGGCGACGCGGTGATCGGCATTGGGCAGGATCAGGCTGTCCTTTTCCCCGCCACGCTGCCAATGCAGCTGCGCATCCGGGCTGCCGAGGCGCTCGGCGAGGCCGCTGAGGACGAAGTCACTGCGGGCTTCGCTGATCAGGGCAAACTTGATCGATGAACTGCCGCAGTTGATCACCAGAATATTGCGGGCCGGCATTTACGGTTCCTTGTTCGAGGGGCTGTGCGTTTGCTCGGTGCCGGTTTCGGCACCCTGATGGTCGGCGGCGCACCAGCCGCAGTTAAAGCGTTCGCCGAGCCGCGCCTGGCGCTGTTCGGCGTTCAGAACCCAGGCGCGATTCTGCCAGGGCGGCTGGTGGCGCAGGTGCTGAGTATGGCCACAGGACAAGACTGCCAGCCAATCGCCGTGCTCGTCCTGACGGAAATCAAGCAGGCGCACTGGGCCGTCCGTCTGCGTGCGGTTCGCTTTCGCGCTTGCCCTTGGGTAAACTTGCCCGCTCTTTATTTCCAAGCAAAAGGTCCTGCCCCATGCTGATCGCCGCCAATAAGGCCGTCTCCATCGACTATACCCTGACTAACGATGCCGGTGAGGTGATCGATAGTTCCGCAGGCGGCGCGCCGCTGGTTTATCTGCACGGTGCCGGCAACATCATCGGCGGCCTGGAAAAAGCCCTGCTGGGCAAGCAGGTTGGCGACGAGCTGGACGTTTCCGTCGAGCCGGAAGACGCCTACGGCGAATACAGCGCCGAGCTGGTGGCCACCCTCAACCGTTCGATGTTCGAAGGCGTCGACGAGCTGGAAATCGGCATGCAGTTCCACGCCTCCGGCCCGGACGGCGGCATGCAGATCGTCACCATCCGCGAGCTGGAAGGCGACGACGTGATTGTCGACGGCAACCACCCCCTGGCTGGCCAGCGCCTGAACTTCAAGGTCAAGGTCATCAGCGTGCGCGATGCCAGTGAAGAAGAAGTTGCCCATGGGCATATCCACGGCGAAGGTGGTCATCACCACTAAGGTTTAGCCTTATGTCATAGCCGCGAGTCGACTTATGGTCGTATCAAGCGCTGGCTCGGCTGCTAAGCTGCAACAGAAGAAAGGCGCCTTCAGATAGGCGCCTTTTTTGTCCGCTACGCGCGATTTCAGTGTTATCGAGGAGTTAGCCATGAGTGCCTTTCACGACCTCAATCTGCGTGCGCTGGATGGTCAGGAGCTGCCGCTGGCCCCCTTCAAGGGGCAGGTGGTGCTGGTAGTCAATGTCGCCTCCAAGTGCGGCCTGACGCCGCAATATGCCGGCCTGGAAAAGCTCTACCAGCAGTACAAGGCTCAGGGTTTCAGTGTGCTGGGCCTGCCGTGCAACCAGTTTGCCGGGCAGGAGCCGGACAGCGAGGAGGCGATTCGCGAGTTCTGCAGCCTCAACTATGGCGTGAGCTTCCCCCTGGGCAGCAAGCTTGAGGTCAACGGCCCCGAGCGTCATCCGCTGTACCGCCTGCTGGCGGGCGAGGGGGCCGAGTTTCCTGGCGATATCACCTGGAATTTCGAGAAATTCCTGGTCGGCCACGACGGCCGCGTGCTGGCGCGTTTCTCCCCGCGCACCACGCCTGACGATCCGGCACTGATCCTGGCGATCGAAAAAGCCCTGGGCTGACAGGCCATTTGCGCCAAGGCTGCGCACTAGCGGTGCTTGCCGCTTGTTCGCCGCCAGGTCTGCCGGCTTAATCGGGTGACCTGCCGAGGATGCCCCGATGAGCCTGTTTCCCGCTGACCCTGCAATTGCGCCCGCCACTCCTGTCGCCCTGCGTGCGCTGATCGAGAGCCGCCGGGCGGTGCGCCGCTTTAGCGCCGAGGCGGTCCCCGACCAGGTGGTGCGTGACTGTCTGGAACTGGCGGTGCTCGCGCCCAACTCCTGCAATCTGCAGCCCTGGAGCTTTCAGGTGATCCGCGATCCGGCCCTGCTGGCGAAACTGCACCCCGTGTGCATGAGCCAGAACGCCGCCAAGGCACCGCTGATTATCGCCGTGCTGGCCCGTCCCGATACCTGGAAACAGGCCTGCCAGAACATCATCGACTATTGGCCGGAGCCCGAGGTGCCGGCGCGTATCCGCCATTTCTACCGCAAGACCGCACCCTTTCAGTACAACCAGGGCCCCTTCGGTTTGCTTGGCCTGTGCAAGCGCCTGTTGCTGCGGGTGGCCGCTTTACGCAAGCCGCTGATGCGCACGCCCAACAGCCGTGCGCAGATGCGTATCTGGGCGGTCAAATCCACGGCATTGGCGGCGCAGAACCTGATGCTGGCCTTCCAGAGCCATGGCTATGCCACCTGCCCCATGGAAGGCTTCGATGAAGTGCGCTTGCGCAAGACCCTGAACATTCCGCGCCAGGCCCTGCCGATCATGCTGCTGGCGGTGGGCAAACAGGGTGACAAGGGCGTGTATAACCCACGCCTGCGCTTTCCCCTGGAGCAGCAGGTGACCTGGCTATAGCGGGGCTGAAGAGGCGCAGCGTGCAGATGCTGCGCGCTAGTCTGCCGCCGTGCGGCCCAACAACTCGTGGCCAACGTCGGTGCGCACGGCGCACCCTACCAGGGACCGAGGCTGGTTCTTACAGTACTCCGGCTTTTTTCCAGGCCAGATAGCTGCTTACCAGCTGCGGCCCCAGCTCACTGGGGCGGGCATCCAGTACGGGCACCTTGTGGGCGCTCAGGCGTTCATGCAGGCCGGCGCGGGCGTTGAGGTAGTCCAGGGTGCCGCAGTAGTCCAGGGCCGCGGAAAAATCCTCCACCGGTCGCTGCCGCAGGCTGTCGAGCACTTCTTCGCGCAGGCTGGCGACCAGTACCCGGTGCTGACGGCTGAGACGTTTAACCGCGCCGAGCAGCGCCTGGTCATCCTCATCGCGCAGGTTGGTTACCAGCACCACCAGGGCGCGGCGGCGCTGGCGGCTGAGCAGGTTGTCCACGGCAGCCGCGAAGTCCGCAGGCTGCTGGGTGCAGTGCAGGTCGTACAGGGCGTTGAGCAGCACATTAAGCTGGGCCTGGCCTTTGACCGGGGCCAGGAAGCGGTTGTGTTCGCCGGCAAAGGTCGCCAGGCCTACTGCATCGCCCTGGCGCAGGGCCACGTAGCTGAGCAGCAGGCAGGCATTGAGGGCGTGGTCGAAGTGCGACAGCTCGCCGTCCTGGCTGCGCATGCGCCGGCCGCAATCGAGCATGAAGATGATCTGCTGGTCGCGCTCGTCCTGATACTCGCGGGCAATTGGAGTGCGCTGGCGGGCGGTGGCTTTCCAGTCGATCTGGCGCAGGCTGTCGCCTTCGCGAAATTCCCGTAGCTGATGAAACTCCAGGCCCAGGCCGCGTCGTGGGCGCTGGCGTACGCCGAGCTGGCTGAGCCAGTTGTCCACCGCCAGTAGCTGGCCGCCGTAGAGGCGGGCGAAATCGGGGTAGACGCGGGTAGCGTCGGTCACGCTCAGCAGGCGTTTGTCGGACCACAGCCCCAATGGGCTCGGCAGGTTGATTTCGCAGCGTTCGAAGCTGAAATGGCCACGCTTGAGCGGACGCAGGCGGTAGCCGACCTGGCTGCGCAAGCCGGGTTGAAGCTCGACCGACAGGGGCAGGTTTTCGAAACTCAGGCCGTTCGGTA
>CAZOEC010000006.1:0-70187 GCA_964578635.1 uncultured Pseudomonas sp. | reverse complement strand
TCCGGGACCAGGTAGTGGTAGTTGGTGTCGAACCACTTGGTCAGCTCCTGGGCATGAGCAGCGCCGCAGCAACTGCTGTGGCTAACGCCGCGAGCCATGGCGAACAGGGTATCCAGGTTCGGCATGCCCTGGGCCGGGCGGAAACGCTCGGGGATCACCCCGAAGGCCAGCGAGTGGCTGAGTACCTGGTCATACCAGGCGAAATCGCCGACCGGCAGCAACTCGATGCCGGCATTCTTCTGCAACTGCCAGTGGCTGGCGCGCAACTCGCGGCCGACGGCACGCAGGCCGGCTTCGTCCAGTTCGCCCTTCCAGTGGGCCTCCAGGGCTTTTTTCAATTCGCGGTCGCCGCCAATACGGGGAAAACCAAGGGAATGGGCCAGGGCCATGTCGTAACGCTCCATAGATCAACAAGATGGGGGCCATTCTCAACAACCCTGCATCGTGAGACAAACTCAACATATTCGTCTTGATCTATAGTTTTACTCATGTTCAGCTAACCCGCATGACTGTAGGAGCGAGCTTGCTCGCGATGCTTTTAGCAAACCCGTTCCCTACGACTGACCGCACTTCCCACACCCATGTGGGTCGCAGCTCGCCCCTACACAAAGCTGATCAGCAACAGACCCTGGAGCCCCCATGCTCGAACTACGCCACCTGAAAACCCTCCACGCCCTGCGCGAAAGCGAAAGTCTGGTGGACGCCGCCGAGCGTCTGCACCTGACCCAGTCGGCGCTGTCGCATCAATTCAAGGAGCTGGAGGAGCGCTTAGGGATGCAGTTGTTCGTGCGCAAGACCAAACCGGTGCGCTTTACCAGCGCCGGCCTGCGCCTGCTGCAACTGAGCGATGCGGTATTGCCGCTGCTGCGTGGTGCCGAGCGCGACCTGGCGCGCCTGGCCGGAGGGACCGCCGGGCGCCTGCATATGGCCATCGAGTGCCATAGCTGCTTCCAGTGGCTGATGCCGACCATCGACCAGTTCCGCGACGCCTGGCCTGAGGTGGAGCTGGACCTGGCCTCGGGCTTCTCCTTCGCCCCGCTGCCGGCCCTGGCCCGCGGCGATCTGGACCTGGTGGTGACCTCAGATCCGCTGGAGCTGGCCGGCATCACCTATGTACCGCTGTTTACCTACGAGGCCATGCTCGCCGTGGCCAACCAGCATCCGCTGGCCGCCAAGCCCTTTATCCTGCCCGAAGACCTGGCCAGCGAGACGCTGATCACCTACCCGGTGGAGCGCGACCGCCTGGATATCTTCACCCGCTTCCTAGAACCGGCGGACGTGGAGCCGGCCCAGGTACGCACCTCGGAACTGACGGTAATGATGATGCAGCTGGTGGCCAGCGGCCGCGGCGTCTGCGGCCTGCCCAACTGGGCGCTGCACGAATACAGCTCGCGCGGCTACGTCACGGCCAAGCGCCTGGGCGACAAGGGCCTGTTCGCCACCCTGTACGCCGGCATCCGCACCGATATGCTCGATGCGCCCTTTATGCGCGACTTTCTGCTCACCGCCAAGGACACCTCCTTCGCCAATCTGGAAGGGGTCAGCGTGGCGCGCTAGATGCGCCGCCGTGCATTTTGGCCTATGCCCCGAGCAAAGATCGCGGTTACCCCGGTGCGCATGGCGCACCCTACGGCAGGCAACCGCCACGGCCCGAATGCCGGCGCACCCAGGGTAAAAACGCTCGCTACAGCCATGATCTGGATCAATTGCACCTGAGCGCCACTGCGCTTTAATCAAAACGACAACACCCCATAGACGCGGAAACCAAACCCCATGATCCAGGCGATGCGCAGCCGCCATAGAGCACTCAGCAGAAATCTGCTGGCGCTCTGGTGTGTGCTGCTTATCGCCTGTTCCTTCGCCCATATTCAAATCGCCAGCGCCCACGCACACGAGGTCGCCGAGGTCGCCGCCTACAGCGACCACGAACATGCCAGCCATGAACACGGCGCAGCGGACAGCTGCAGCGCCGTACAGAACGCTCCGTTCAACCAGCAACTACTGACGCTCCTTGCATTGACCGCCCTGCTCGCCCTGGCCGGCCGCCTTGGCCTGCTCAACGACCTGCAGCGGCGCATCGGCAGCGCGCAGCTCATTCCGTTATTCAGCCCCGGCCTACCCGCGCCCATTCGCAAGCAGCTGCATCGCTATAACGAATAGCGCCACTCTCCCCCGCTAGAACCCGCAGCCGCGCTGCGCCGGCCCACGCCGTGCATAGCGCTGCGCCCCCCGGTTTTTTGGAGAGTGCCAACATGCCCCATGACCCGCATAGCGCCCCAGCAGCCAACAATCCCTGGCGCTTCTGGCCTGCACTGGTGGTTTTCGCCGCCATCGCCCTGTTCCTTCTTTGGGAAGAGCATGAGGCCCATCTGCTCGCTGCCCTGCCCTATCTGATCCTGCTGCTCTGCCCGCTGATGCATCTGTTTATGCACCGCGGCCATGGCAGGCACGACGATCACCGGCACTGAGCCAGGAGGCACCAGCAGATGAAGCGAATGCCAGCCTTGATTCCACGGCTATTCGGCGCTGCCGCCGATACCACTGTTCAGCAGGAGCCCAGGCCATGAATGCGATCGAGCCGATCGGCAGTCACCAGACTGCGATATTGATAGTCCCCGGCATGGGCAGCGACCACTGCGCCGGTCTGGTCAGCCAGTCGCTCAAACGCCTGCCGGGTATAGCCGAACTGAGCACCAGCATCGCCAGCCACAAGGTGCGTATCGAATTCGATGCCGAGCAGACCAGCCTGGCCGCCCTCAAGCAGGCCGTGGAGCAAGCCGGCTATCAGGTGGCCAAGGCGATGCTGGCCAGCACCGCAGGCGAACCCTCAGGGGCCGAAGAGGAAGAACAGTACCTGCGCGACGCCTGGCGGCGCATGTGGATAGCCGGCGTACCCGCGGCCCTGATCATGCTGCTGATGGCCTTACCCATGGCCGGTATAGCGGTACCCGGCTACCTGGCCATCGTGGTGGTGCTCGCCGCCATCCCGGTGTTTATCGCCGGTGCCAGCACCCATGTATCGGCCTGGAAAGCGCTGCGCAACCGCACCGCCAATATGGATGTGCTGATCAGCCTCGGCAGCCTGCCGCCCTACTTTATTGGCCTGGTGGGGTTCTTCTACCCCATGACCTCCTTCGTCGAGATGGCCGCCACCATCACCACCTTCCACCTGATCGGTCGCTATCTGGAGGCCCGCGCCAAGGGCCGCGCTTCCCAGGCGATTCGCAAGATGCTGGAACTGGGGGCCAAGAGCGCGGTGCTGCTGCGCGACGGCAAGGAAGTGCAGGTGCCAATCGAAGCCGTAACGGTCGGCGACCTGATGCTGGTGCGCCCCGGCGAGAAGGTGCCGAGCGACGGCGAGGTGGTCGAGGGTAACAGCCATATCGACGAGTCCCTGGCCACCGGCGAATCACTGCCGAAGGAGAAAGGCCCGGGCGATGCGGTAATAGGCGCGACCCTGAACAAGGAAGGCCTGCTGACCGTGCGTGCGACCAAGGTCGGCCAGGACACCTTTCTCGCCCAGGTGATCGATCTGGTTGAGCACGCGCAAAGCTCCAAGGTGCCAATCCAGGAGTTCGCCGACCGCATGACCGGGCGTTTCGTCCCCGTGGTGCTGCTTGTCAGCCTGGCCAGCCTGGCGGTCTGGCTACTCTGGGGCGAGTCGCTGCGCGGTGTGTTGGTATGGGGTGCGACCTGGCTGCCCTGGGTCAACCCCGATCTGTCGTCGCCCCTGGTGGGGCTGCTGTCGGCAGTCGCGGTGCTGGTGATCGCCTGCCCCTGCGCCCTCGGCCTGGCCACCCCAACCGCACTGATGGTGGGCGCCGGCCGCGGTGCCGAGCGCGGCATTCTCTACCGCTCCGGCACCGCCATTCAGATGTTCAAGGACATCAAGGTGATGGTGCTCGACAAGACCGGCACCCTGACCCTGGGCAAACCTGTGGTCACCGATTGCCTGCCCAGCGCCGGTATCGACGAACAGGAGCTGCTGCGCCTGGCCACCAGCGTGGAATACGGCTCCGAGCACCCCATTGCCCAGGCCATGGTCGAACGCATCAAGGAACTCGGCCTGGAACTGGGTGCCCTGAGCGAATTCCAGGCGCTCAACGGCCTGGGCGTGCAGGGCCAGGTGGACGGCCAGTTGATCCGCGTCGGCAATGCGCGCTGGATGCAGGAATGCCAGGTGGACACCGCTGCCCTGGCCAGCCAGCTGGAAACCCTGGAGAACCAGGGCAAGACCGCGCTCTATGTGGCCCGCGCCGAGCAATTGATCGGCGTGGTAGCGGTGGCCGACAGCCTAAAAGAGGACGCCCAGGCAGCCATTACCGAACTGCGCGCCCTGGGCATTCATACCGTGATGCTCACAGGCGACAACCCGCGCGCCGCCGCCCATATCGCCGCCCAGGTGGGCATCGACAGCGTGCACGCGGGTGTGTTGCCCAGCGGCAAGGTCGAGGTGATTCGCCAGCTGCAGGCCGAATACGGCCAGTGGGTGGCCATGGTCGGCGACGGCATCAACGACGCCCCGGCGCTCAAGCAGGCCAATGTCGGCATCGCCATCGGCAGCGGTGCCGACGTGGCCATGGAAGCCGCCGACGTGATCCTTATTGGTGGCCGCCTGATGGGTCTGGTGGAAGCGGCGCAGCTGTCGCGCCTGACCTTCCGCAAGATCGTCGAGAACCTGATCTGGGCCTCGGCCTACAACGTCGCCGCCATTCCCATCGCCGCCGTCGGCTTGCTCCACCCAATGATCGGCGTGATCGCCATGACCGCCAGCTCGCTGTCGGTGATCGCCAACTCCCTACTGCTCAAGAGAGCTTCCTTGAGCGCTATCCGCAAAACCCAATAAAACCCAGCAGGAGAAACACCATGAGCACATTCACCTACAAGACCCTGAGCGCCCTCGCCCTGACCGGCGCACTGCTGAGCGCTCCGGCCTTCGCCGAGGACGCCCATCACCCCGAAGAAGGCGCAGCCACACCCGCCCCAACCGAACAGGCCGCCCCCGCCCCTGCTGGTAAGGGCATGGGCATGATGGGCGACATGGACATGACCAAGATGCACGAGATGATGCAGAAGATGCATGGTGCCAAGACACCCGAGGAGCGCCAGAAATTCCGCGCCGAGCACCGCGAAGCCATGCAGAACAAGATGGGCATGATGCGTCAGCGCATGCAGGACGGTCAGTGCCCGATGGCCAAGGACGACGCCAGCCAGCAGCAGTGCATAAAGGCCATGGGCGAAAACATGCAGGACATGATGCAAATGATGGAACAGATGATGGACAGCCAGGCCATGCCGAACGGCCAATGAGCCGGGCCGCGTAATCTTCGGAGGGTATCCACCCGCTATTGGAGGAGTTGGCCGGGCGGCCCTGTAAGCAAGCAATGTGCAGCACGCCGCCCCAACCTGGCGGGTCTGTTGACCGGCCAAGGAGCCTAGCAGGCAGTTGAAAAACTACCTGCGTTGGCAATACGGCGTTAAAAACAGGCTCGGCAAGCCGCTTGCGGCTAACGCGCTTTAGCGCGGCCCGAAGGGCGAGTGAAACGAGTAATGCTCATTTACAGCACGTAAACTCCGCTTCCTCGCCTGTTTTTGCCTTGTCTTGCCTGCCTCGCCTACGTTTTCAACGACCTGCTAGTCGACTGCTTCCCATTGTTTCCCGTTGCGCCAACAGAAGGAAAGCCGCCATGAAAGAAGAGAACCGGCTGGGCGTCTCCAGTGCCAATTTGGTAACCCGTCACTTGAAGCTCGAACCCACGGAGCGGGAGAAACTGGATGCGGCAATCGCCGAGATCGACAAGCTGTATGGCCTCGCCAGCGTCGCCTTCGATGACAGCAAGGGACGCCTCGACATGGCCTATGACGCGACCCGAATCTGCCTGGACTGCATTGAAGAAGTCCTGACAAAGTACGCCATCGAGGTCAGCCATGACTGGTGGACGCACTTCAAGGAAGATCACTACCGCTTTGTCGATCAGAACCTGAAAGACAATGCCTCTCGTGAACCATGGAGCTGCCATAAGTCGCCACCAGGCTCAGGGCACAATCGATAATTCATAGTCCTTGCGATGGCCAAGGATGCGCCAATGCAGCAGCAGTGCCTGGGGGACATGCTGCAGATGATGGAGCAGATGCTGGGAAGCCAGTCCGTGCCAAACGGTCAATAAGCCTGCTCGAACACCCAGGGCCGACCTGTTCAGGCGGCCGCAAGCGTTGCGCTGTCCGTAGCCACAGATCCCCGTAGGGTGCGCCGCGCACACCATTTGTTGCCACCCCTCGCTTGAGGCCTCGGCAATGATCGCGGGTACATCGGTGCGCATGGCGCACCCTACGACTGACCTGGGCGTAATCGCTCATCGCGGCCAAGGCCGCTCCTACGAAAAACGCGGCTTCGTAGATCCCATGTTCCTGCGCAATATCTACGACGTCGTAGGGCGGACATGCCGAAGGATTGTCCGCCATTGGCCAATCAGCGGTGGACAAGGCTTCGCCATGTTCACCCTACACAAGCGCGCTCCGTAGCTGGATAAGCTCCAGCGTAATCCGGGGCCGCTCACACGGCTTGCAGCACCTTTGCGTTCGCCAACCTCGTAGAAGGGGGCAACCCGCCGAGCCTTTAGCTGCGCCTGTGCCCTGGCGGGTTTCACCCACTACAGTTCTGTTACAGCGCCTCTGCTCGAGGCGCTTCGTCCCCAGGGCCCTTGGCCTGACGCCGCAACTCGCGCAGGCGCAACAGCTGATAGGCCGCCGGCAGCACCAGCAGCGACAGCAACGGCGCGCTGAGCATGCCGCCGACCATGGGTGCGGCGATACGGCTCATGATCTCGCTGCCGCTGCCACTGCCCAGCAGGATCGGCAGCAGGCCGGCGATAATGGTCGCCACCGTCATCGCCTTGGGCCGTACCCGTTGCACCGCGCCTTCGCGAATCGCCTCGAGCAGGGCCGCCGGGCTGCTCTGCCCCGCCGCCTGGCGCTCGGCCCAGGCGTTGCGCAGGTACAGCAGCATGATCACGCCGAACTCCGCCGCCACCCCGGCCAGGGCGATAAAGCCCACCCCGGTGGCCACCGACAGGTTGTAGTCCAGCCAGTAGAGGAACCAGATGCCACCGGTCAGGGCGAACGGCAGGGTTGCCATGATCAGCAGCGCCTCGTCGAAGCGCGAGAAGCACAGGTAGAGCAGCACGAAGATGATCAGCAGGGTCGCCGGCACCACCAGCTTGAGCCGCGCATTGGCCCGTTCGAGAAACTCGAACTGGCCGGCGAAGCTCAGGCTCATGCCGGGTTGCAGAGGCACCTGCTCGGCGATGGCCTGGCGCAAGTCATGTACCACCGAAGCCATGTCCCGTCCGCGGGTGTCGATATAGACCCAGCCGGAGGGCCGCGCATTCTCGCTCCTGAGCATGGGCGGGCCGTCGCTGATACCGATCTGCGCCACAGTACCCAGGGTGATCTGGCTGCCCACCGGGGTATAGATCGGCAGCTCGCGCAGACGGCTCAATGAGTCGCGCCACTCGCGCGGGTAGCGCAGGTTGATGGGGAAGCGGGCCAGGCCTTCCACGGTTTCGCCGACATTCATCCCGCCAATGGCGCCGGCCACCAGATCCTGCACCTCGGCGATATTCAGGCCGTAGCGGGCAGCCGCCACGCGGTCGATATCGATGTCGATATAGCGCCCGCCGGTGAGGCGTTCAGCCAGCGCCGAACTGACGCCTGGCACCGTGCGCGCGACTCGCTCCACCGCCTGGGCCACGGCATCGATCTGGGCCAGATCGCTGCCAGCCACCTTGACCCCGATCGGGCTCTTGATACCGGTGGCGAGCATGTCGATGCGGTTGCGGATTGGCGGAATCCACAGATTGGCCAGGCCCGGCACCTGCACCGCGCGATCCAGCTCCTCCACCAGTTTTTCCGCGGTCATGCCGGCACGCCACTGCTCGCGCGGTTTGAACTGGATGGTGGTCTCGAACATCTCCAGCGGTGCCGGGTCGGTGGCGCTGTCGGCGCGCCCGGCCTTGCCGAACACCCGCGCCACCTCGGGTACCGTCTTGATCATGCGATTGCTCTGCTGCAGCAGCTGCGCGGCCTTCTGCGCCGACAGCCCCGGCAGTGCCGTGGGCATATACAGCAGATCGCCCTCGTCCAGCGGCGGCAGAAACTCGCCACCCAACTGGCTGGCCGGCCACAGCGCGCTGAGAAATACCAGCACGGCCAGCACCAAGGTCGCCCGGGGGTAGCGCAGCACCTGCTCCAGGGCCGGTTGGTACAGGCGGATCAGTCCACGATTGAGCGGGTTGCGCTGCTCATCCGGGATGCGCCCGCGAATCCAGTAGCCCATCAGCACCGGCACCAGGGTCACCGACAGCCCGGCGGCGGCGGCCATGGCGTAGGTCTTGGTAAAGGCCAGCGGGCCGAACAGACGGCCTTCCTGGGCCTGCAGGGTAAACACCGGGATAAACGACAGGGTGATGATCATCAGGCTGAAGAACAGTGCCGGGCCCACCTCCACCGCCGCCGCGCCTATCACCTGCCAGTGCCGCTCACCCTTGAGCTCCTGGCCCGGGTGCTCGGCATGCCAGTGTTCGATCTTCTTGTGGGCGTTTTCGATCATCACCAGGGCTGCATCGACCATGGCCCCGATGGCGATGGCGATACCGCCGAGGGACATGATGTTGGCGTTGATGCCCTGCTGCTGCATAACGATAAAGGCGATCAATACCCCCAGCGGCAGCGAGACGATGGCCACCAGGGAGGAGCGCAGGTGCCAGAGAAAGGCCAGGCAGACCAGGGCCACGACGATGAATTCCTCCACCAGCTTCTCGCCCAGGTTGCGCACCGCGCGGTCGATCAGCTGGCTGCGGTCATAGGTGGTGACGATTTCCACGCCCTCGGGCAGGCTGCCCTTGAGTTCATCGAGCTTGCGCTTGACCGCGGCTATGGTGCTGCGCGCGTTTTCGCCGCTGCGCAGGATCACCACGCCGCCGACCACCTCACCCTCGCCGTCCAGCTCGGCGATGCCGCGGCGCATTTCCGGGCCGAGCTGGATATGCGCCACCTCGCCCAGGGTCACCGGCACCCCGCCACCATCCAGGCGCAGGGGGATGGCGCGAAAGTCATTGAGGCTCTGCAGATAGCCGGAGGCGCGCACCATATACTCGGCTTCGGCCAGCTCCAGCACGCTGCCGCCGCTTTCCTGATTGGCCTGGGCAATGGCCGCGGCCACCTGTTGCTGGGTAATGCTGCGGCTGGCCAGCTTGATCGGGTCGAGCAGCACCTGGTACTGCTTGACCATGCCGCCGATGGTTGCCACCTCGGCGACGTTGGCCAGGGCCTTGAGTTCGAAATTGAGGAACCAGTCCTGCAGGGCGCGCAGCTGCGCCAGGTCATGCTTGCCGCTGCGGTCGACCAGGGCGTACTGATAGATCCAGCCGACGCCGGTGGCATCCGGACCCAGTGCCGGCTTGGCCCCGGCCGGCAGGCGCTCCTGGATCTGGCTGAGGTACTCCAGCACCCGTGAGCGCGCCCAGTACAGGTCGGTGCCGTCCTCGAACAAGACATAGACGAAGCTGTCACCGAAGAAGGAAAAACCGCGCACCGTGCTGGCCCCCGGCACCGAGAGCATGGCGCTGGCCAGTGGATAGGTGACCTGATTCTCGACGATCTGCGGGGCCTGCCCTGCATAAGGTGTGCGGATGATCACCTGGGTATCGGACAGATCCGGCAAGGCGTCTATGGCGATATTCTGCACCGACCAGACGCCCCAGGCCGTGACGAACAGGGTGGCCAGCAGCACCAGCAGGCGGTTGGCCAGGGACCAGCGAATCAGCGCGGCGATCATGGCTGCGCCTCCCGATGGCCGTCATGGCTGTGGTTGTCCTCGGCCACGGGTGCCAGACGTTCGATGCGCTCGATGCGCATACCCTCGTCGTCCGCGCGCACCCCGACCCGCACCCGGTCGCCGGCTTTGAAGCCTTCCAGCAACGCCGCATCGGCCACCGGGAACAGCATGCTCATAGCCGGCATGCCCAGGGTCTTGAACGGGCCATGGGTAAGCATCACGCCATCGTCTTCGATGCCGTCGATCTGCCCTTCGGCTTCATGCAGGGCCGCCTGCAGCTTGACCTCGGCCGCTGGCGCGCCCAGTTCCTGAACCGGGATGCCGCGCAGGCTGGCCTCGGAATCGAGCAGGAACTGCCCGGAGGCGACCACCTGCTGGCCCTCCTCCAGCCCCTCGAGTATCTGGGTATTGCCCGCGGCCTCCTGGCCCATGCGGACCTCAAGCGGGCGATAGCGTCCTTCGCCTTCGGCAAGCATCACCAGGGCGCGGCGACCGCTGCGGATCACCGCCTCGCTGGGTACGAACAGCGCATCGAGTTCGGCCGGGCGGGCTAGCCGTACCTGGGCGGTCAGGCCCGGGCGCAGGCGGCCATCGGGGTTATCCAGCACGACCCGTAACCGCAGCGTGCGGCTGTCCAGGTTGGCCTGGGGCAGAATGGCTTCGATGCTGCCGCCAAGCACTTCGCCGGGAAACGCCGGCAACCGCGCCTCGACCACCTGCCCGGGATGCAGGCCCAGGGCTTCGGCCTCGGGCACCGCCACATCCAGCCAGACGCTGCGCAAGCCGTTGATGGTCGCCAGGGTCTCGCCCGCCATCAGGTTCATGCCCTCGCGCACATCGAGTTGTTGCAGCACCCCGGCGATCGGGCTGGTCACCGTCCACAGCGCCTGCACCTTGCCGCTGCGCTCGAAGCGGGCGATCAACGCCGCCGGCATCCCGGCCAGACGTAGGCGTTGCCGTGCCGCGGCCAGCAGCGCGGGATCGCCGGCATCACGCAGAGCCAGATAGTCTTCCTGAGCACTGACCCATTCGGGCACCAGCAGATCGGCCAGGGGTGCGCCGGCTTCGAGCAGATCTTCGGGGGCGCGGGCGTAGACCCGCTCGACGAAACCGCCGGTACGCGCCTGCACCACGGCGATATCACGGCTGTTGAAGGTCAGGTTGCCGGTCGCTTCCAGGCTATTGGCCAACGCCCCGCGGGTCACCGAAGCCAGGCGCATGCCGAGGTTCTGGGTGATGCTCGCATCGATGCTGACGCTAGCGCTGTCGCCACCCTCGTCGGCATAGCGCGGCACCAGCTGCATATCCATAAAGGGCGACTTGCCCGGCTGGTCGAATTTTTGCTGCGGCACCATGGGGTCGTACCAATACAGCACCTTGCGCTCGTCGGCCGTACTGGCCTGGGTTTGCCCCTGAGCGGCCGCGGAGCTGTGGCTGATCGATTGCTGGGCGAACCAGTAACCGCCAGCCGCACCTATGCCCAATACCAGCGTGGCCAGCAACGTAGTTTTTACCAGTCGAGCGCTCATTGGCTCACCCCTTCATAAGCGAAATGCAGGCGGGCGCTGCTCAGCGCGCGTGCCTGTTCGAAGTCGATATGTTTCAGGCGCGCCTCGATCAGCTCGCGCCGGGCGGCGATCACGCTGGCCAGTTCATTTGCGCCAGATCTATAGCCAGCCAGGGTCAGCGCGACCTTTTCCTCGGCCAGCGGCAGCAGGAGATCCTGGCTACGGCGCAGCGCGCGCTCGAAACGCTGGTACTCGGCCAAATCGTCGGCCAATTGCTGGGCATGCTCGCGCTCGGCCGCTGCGCGTTCGGCGTGCAACTGGCTGAGCGAGGCTTGCTTGGCGGCGATTCTGGGGTTCTGCCGGGAGCCCGGAAACAGCGGCAGGTCGAAGCTCAATTGCAGCGAGACCATGTCTCCGAAAGCCCGGTCGCGCTTCTGGTAGGCCAGCTCCCAGCTCCAGTCGGATTGCTTGTCCGCCACGGCCTGGCGCACCTCGGCTTGCGCCGCCTCGGTCATGGGATCGAACAGGGTCAGTTCGGGATGACGTTGCAGGTTGTGCCGATAATGCTCGGCATCCACCGGCCAGTGCGGCAAGCGCCCGGACAGGGCCTCATCGGCACGCGGGCCGATCCAGCGACGCAGGGCCGCACGCTGTTGCGCGCGGCTTTGCAGCAGCTGGTCCTCGGCCTCGGCGAGCAGCGCCGCCTCCTGCTTGGGTGCGACACTGTCGGCGGCCTGGCCACGGCCGCCGGCGATGCTGGCGCGCACTGCTTTAGCCAACAGTTCGTTTTCGCCGTAGAGGTCTTTGAACAGACTCAGCTTCTCCTCCACGGCGCGTGCGGCAATCCAGGCCAGCGCGGCTTGCCGGCGCACCCGCAGGCGCTCGACCCGCTCCTGGGCGGCGGCGCTGAGCACCCCGGCCTCGGCGGCCTCGACCCGGGCGCGGCGTTTGGCGCGGCTGGGCACCTCCTGCATCAGGCCGATCATCTGCATGGTCATCGGCTCGCGGTCGAAACGACCACGGTCGGCACCCTCGATCGGCAGGCTCTGCACGCCGAGGTTGAGTTTCGGGTCGGGCAACTCACCCGCCGGCACCGCGGCGTGGCGCGCGGCCTGCACATTGGCCGCCTGGGCCGCCAGCGAAGGGGCCTCGCGCTCGGCCAGATCCAGCGCCTGATCGAGGGTCAGCGCCGCGGCCGGCAGGCTGAGCAAGGCAGCGGCCAGCGCACCGACCGCCAGACGGCCGAAGGAAAATGAAGGGTACATAGGGGTGATTCCTGTCGATATCGCGCGCTATGGGCGCGCAACGACCACCGAGCCGCCAGGGCTAGACGATGGGGTTCACAACGGGACGGGAATCAGGCGCGGGGAGGACGCCAGGGGGCAAGCGAGGGGCGGGACAGGGGTTCGGCCTGGCTATACAAGGAGGCGCTGGCGGCGACCGGCAGCAGCTTGAGTTTCAATCCATAGCCATCGGCCAAGGGCAGGCCGGCGCTGGGGCATTTGCTCATATCCGGGCACAGCTGGCCGCTGAGCTGCATCGCCGCCTCGTCACAGCAATCGGACGCGTCCTGGCTCATCGGGCAGGGCTCGGCAACCAGCAGCGCGCCCGCCAGGCTCTGCAAGGGCAGAACCAGGGCCAGGAGCAATACCAGACACAAGCGAGGGAAGGCGTTCATGCCGGGCAGTCTAGCCCCGCTCCTGGCTGATAACAATTGATGGAAATCAACTCATGTGGCGGCATCACAGCAGCTCGGGCTTTTTCCGCTGCACCTCGCAGCCGGCATGGCTGTGCTTAGCTTCATGGGCTCTACAGAACGGCATTGTCGGGCCGGCGGGTGCAGTTGGAGCGGGTGCGCACAACCTAGGCGGCACCACGCGCCCGACCACAAGCTACCCTCACTTAAGCACCGGTGCCTGGATGCAACACCGTATTGGGACATAGCCATGTATTTTCGTCCCGGCCTTTGATCCAGGTCATACCCGCGCCCGCCAATAGCTGAAAGGCTGACGCCAGACATGGATACTCAGGGCAAGCCCATGACCAGAAAAACAGCCCCTGGAGACATTCTGCTCGCGCTGTTGATCTTTATTCCGCTCGCCGTGGCGGGGCCAAGACTGTGGGCGCTACAAGGTTCTGGGGCGGTCTGGCTGTTGTCTTTGACGGGACGGATAGCCGGCATACTGGGGCTCGCCACATTACTGGTGACGGCCGCCATGTGCGTGCGCCTGCCGGTGCTGGATCGCTGGTTCGGCGGCCTGCCGCACTTGTGGCTATTGCACCGGCGCTTGGGGTTTGCAGCCTTTATCCTGATTCTCGCTCATGTCCTGTTGCTGACCTTCGCGGCGTTACCGTTGGCGACGACGCAAGCCGTGCGGGTGCTCTTCCCACCGCTATCGTTCGCGCCGATCTGGGCCGGCTGGCTGGCCCTATTGGCGCTAACCCTGGCCATTGCGCCGACCTTTCAAGTGTCCGCCGGCTTCCACTATCAACGCTGGAAGCGCCAGCACCTGTTGGCTGCTGCCGCGGTGCTGCTGGCGCTGCTGCATGCCCTTCCGCTCCTCGCCGAAAACGCTGTGTGGTGGGGTTTGAGCCTGCTGGCTGGTGCCGCTATTGCATGGCGCAAGTTGCTTGCACCGGTTCTCGCCAGGCATGAATACCAGGTCACCGAGGTCACCCAACTGGCTGCGGATGTAGTGGAAATCAGCCTGCGACCGCAGCATGCGGGGATTACCCATGCAGCCGGACAATTCGTCTATCTCACGCCCGAGGATCCATTGCTCAGTGCAGGCCGCGGCGAGGAACATCCCTACACCATTACCTCGGCCCCGGGTGATCCCGAACTGAAACTGGGCATCAAGGCGCTTGGTGATGCCAGCCTCGCCCTGCAATCGCTGACGCCGGGCAGCCGGGTGCGGGTCGAAGGCCCTTACGGGCAGTTTTTCACGCCGCGCGTGCCTCGACGCAAACAACTTTGGCTGGGCGGCGGTATTGGTATTACGCCCTTCGTCAGTGCGGCCCGGCAATTGGCGCAGCAGCCCGAGCGTTTCGAGCAGGTGACGCTGTTCTACCTGGCCAATCGCGAGGCGCGGGCCTACTACCACGAAGAGCTGGAGCAAATCGCCGAGGCTCACCCGCAACTGACCCTAGTCATTCATTACTTCTCTTGCTGCGGACCGCTGACTGAGGCCTTTCTGCGCGAACACTGCGCCGATTTCGCCGAACGCGAGCTGTTCATCTGCGGGCCGCCGGCCATGCTCAGGTACCTGCGCGGGATGCTGGCCAAGGCCGGCGTCAACCCTCAATTCATGCACACGGAGGCATTTGATTTCCTATGAGCCTGAATAAGATCGCCTATACCGCCTTGGTCGCTTTCGTCAGTGCGGTACTGACCCTGACGGCCACTCACTTTTTGCTCAACCGTTCGAGCGGGCCAACAGCCTCGGCCACCGAACTCAGACTGATCGACGCGACGGAATTGGCCGAGCACAACCATAAGGACAGCTGCTGGAAGGCCATCGACGGTATGGTCTATGACCTCACCGGCTATATCCCCGAGCACCCCGGCGATGAACAGCTGACACTGGCCTGGTGCGGCAAAGACGCCAGCCAGGCCTGGCACAACAAACGACCGGGAAAGCCCCACAGCCCCACCGCGGCCATGCTGCTGCCGAACTACTTGATCGGTCAGTTCGCGTCGGCACCGTCCGCCCCCGCCCAGAAGACAGCGACGACAGCGCCAACCAAGGAGCCCTCCGCGCCAGCGGCCCGGCCATCCGCCAAAGTGTTGTTGGGGCTGGCACCGGGCACCTACCTGGACGGGATTTACCGGGGCCACTTCTCCGATCGGGGCGAGATGCAGGTCAGCCTTCAATTCAGCCTGCGCGATAACCGTCTGCACGATATCGAGTTGCGCTACCTCGCCTATGCCGGCATCGATTATTTGCGGCTGAGCGAGGATCAGCCCTTCTATCCGGTGCTCCTGCAGTACCGCCAGGCCATCGCTCATCTGCAGGATCAACCCCTCGCCAACCTTTTCGACCTCTACAGCCCCGCTGACGTGGTTGAGGATATCGACGCCTTTACCGGTGCCACCTTACGCGGCAGCAAGGTCATTTCGGCAGTGCGCGACGCCTTGAACCGCGGGGTATATCAGTGGCAATAAAGGCTCAGGCTTAAGGATCACAACGGGACCAAACGGCCTCGGGGCAACAACAGCTCGCGGCGGCCATCGGGGTGTTCGCGCCGTTCGCCCGGCAACCCCAGACGACAGTCCGCCAGGTAGTCGTAGTGCTGGCGGGCGGCCTGCAGGCGCTGGAAGTCCAGGCCTATGGCCAGGCGACATTCGTCGCGCCCCGCCTCGCAGAGCACCTGGCCGAAGGGATCGACCACTGCGCTGCCGCCGGCGAACACCAGGCCGCCCTCGCCCGTTCCGACCCGGTTGACCATCAGGGCGAACACCTGGTTTTCCTGGGCTCGGGCGATCAGGGCATTGCGGTGTACCGGGCCGTAGGGGTCCATATTGCCGTTGCACAGCAGTATCAGCTCGGCTCCCAGGCTGGCCAGCGCCCGGGCGGTTTCCGGAAATTCGATGTCGTAACAGATCAGCAAACCGATGCGCCTGCCGCGCCATTCGACGGTGGCGAAGCGGTCTCCCGCCGTGACCAGATCGCGCTCGTCCGGCCACAGGTGGGTCTTGCGGTAGTGCAGGGCCACCCCTTGCGGAGTGATCAGCAGGCTGCTGTTGTAGACCTGGCCGCCGTCGGCTTCGAGCATGCCGACCAGTACCGCCACATCGCGTTCTCGCACCGCGCGCAGCAGGGCCTGGACGCTGGGGCCGTCGCGGGGCTCGGCCAGCTGCCTGACATTAGCGGCGTTGGGGAAACCGCACAGCTGGGTTTCGGCGAACACCAGCAGATCACTGTCCGGCGCGCAGTCGGCGATGGCCGCCAGGGTGCGCTGCAGGTTGTAAGCGGTGTCGCCATCGCGACCGGCCATTTGTACGAGTTCGACCTTCATGGGGGCTCCTGATTATTTCGACCCCGGCGCATCCGGCGGGGTCGATCCGGGTATGCAGCGAGTATCTGCCGCCGGCCACCACCTGGGAATCACGCCGGCGGGGTAACCCATCGGGGGTAGCGCCTGGCCTGGCTGAGCAACGCCTGCGCTATCGGGGTGCAAGCCAGGCAATCTACGGCAGACCCGCAACAGCAGACGGCCAGGCCCATGCCCTGTTACAACTCCTTGCTTGCTCGCCGTGACCAACAGTCATAGCATGACCATCGGTCACAACTTTGCCATCGGGTCACCATGCGCTATCAGGATCAACTCTTCGAACAACGGGAAAACGCCATTCTCGATGCCGCGCGCCAGCTGTTCGGCGCACGGCCCTGGGACCGGGTGACCATCGCCGAGGTGGCGATTGCCGCCGCCATCGGCAAGGGCACGGTGTACAAACACTTCCCCAGCAAGGAGGCGCTCTATGCACGCCTGACGCTGGATCGCTCCCGCGCCGACCTGGCCGAGCTGCGCGCCCTGCAAGCCGCCAGCGCGCCGCAGCAGGCCATGCGCCAGGTGCTCCTGCGCGCCTTCGAGCAGATGCTGAGCAACCCGATCCAGGCCCAGCTGTGCCAGCACTGCGACCGCCCGGAGTTCCAGGAGCGCCTGGATCCAGCCTCGCGTCAGCAGTTCCTCGAGCTGGAACGCGACTATCAGCGCTTCTTCGCCGAAATACTCAACCAAACCCTGGGCAGCCACGTCCTCGACCAGGCCGACTGCCAGAACCTGCTGTGGGGCGTGGAGGCCTGCTTCAACGGGGTGATGGCGCGTATCGCCTCCGGTGGTTTCGCCCACTGGGCCGAACCCATCGCCCTGGATGAATACTTCGCCCGCGTCACCGATTTCATTATTGCCGGCCTGCGTACCCAGGCCGCCGATCTGCTCGCCCCACCACGCCGCCACGAGTAAGCGCCCATGTTCAGTCAGTTGTCCAAACGCCCCTGGTTGATCGCCGTCGCCATCAGTCTGCTGTTGTTGCTGTGGTTGCTCAGCGGCTCGCTGTTCAAGGCCCAGCAGGTCGCCAGCGCCGATCAGCCCGCCGTGGAGCAGAGCCTGGCGAAAGTCGAAGTGCAGTGGCTGGAGGCGCAACCGATGCAGCGCCAGCATGTGGTGCAGGGGCAGATCGAGGCCTGGCGACGGGTCGAACTGCGCTCGCAGATCAGCGCCAGCGTGGCGCGCCTGGATCAGGACAAGGGCAGCCCGGTCAAGGCCGGCCAGCTGCTGCTGAGCCTGTCCGCGGACAACCGCCCGGCCCAGGTGGCCAGGGGTGAAGCCGATGTGCGGCAGCGCCAGGCCGATGCCACGGGGGCCGCACGCCTGCGCGAACGCAACCTGGTCTCGGCCAACGAACTGATCCGCCTGCAGAGCGAGCTGGCCAAGGCCCGCGCCGAACTGGACATGGCCCGTATCCAGCTGGACAACACCAAAATCAGCGCCCCCTTCGCCGGCATCTACGACCAGCGCCTGGTCGAGCTCGGCGACTTCGTCCAGCCCGGCCAGAGCCTGCTGACCCTGGTGGATATCAGCCAGCTCAAGGTCACGGCGCAGATCGCCCAGCAGGAGGTAATCCAGCTCAAGCTGGGCCAGACGGTGCGTATCGAGTTGCTCGACGGCCGCGAGATGGACGGCCAACTGCACTTTATCGCCGCCGCTGCCGACCCCGGCTCGCGCAGCTTCCGCATCGAGGTCAAGGTCGACAATCCCCAGGCCCTGCGCCTGGCTGGGGCCAGCGCTACCCTGCATATCGCCACAGGAGAAGCCCTGGCCCATCGTGTGTCGCCGGCCCTGCTGAGCCTGGATCAGGCCGGCCGGCACGGGGTCAAGTGGGTCAATGCGCAGCAACAGGTCGAGTTCACCCCGGTCACACTGATCAGCGTCGACAACCAGGGGGCCTGGGTCAGCGGCCTGCCGCCGAAGGTGGCGCTGATCACCCTCGGCCAGGGCTTTGTCGAGCCGGGCCAGCAGGTGATCAGCCAGCTCGCCAAAGGGGAAAGCTGAGATGCACGGTCTGATCGCCGCGGCGCTGGATCGCAGCCGCACCAGTCTGCTTCTATTGCTGTTTCTTGTGGTCGGCGGCCTGGGGGCCTATCTGGTCATCCCCAAGGAAGCCAACCCGGATGTGGCCATCCCGATCATCTACGTTTCGGTCACCCTCGAGGGCATCAGTCCGGAGGACGCAGAACGCCTGCTGGTACGCCCGCTGGAGCAGGAGTTGCGCAGCCTCGAAGGGGTCAAGGAAATGCGCGCCATGGCCAGCGAAGGCCATGCCTCGGTGACCCTGGAGTTCGACGCCGGCTTCGATGCCAAACTGGCCCTGGTCGATGTGCGCGAGAAGGTCGACACCGCCCGCAGCAAACTGCCCGAGGAAGCCGAAGAGCCCACGGTCAACGAGGTCAATGTGGCGTTGTTCCCGGTGCTGTCGATCGGCCTGTCCGGGCCCATCGACGAACAGCAACTGGTGTATGTGGCGCGGCGGCTAAAGGACAACATCGAAGGCATCGCCGAGGTGCTCTCGGTGGAGATCGGCGGCGACCGCGAGGACCTGCTGGAAATCGTCGTCGACCCGCAGGTGCTCGACAGCTACGGCATCGACTACAACGAGCTGTTCAATCTGGTCAGCCGCAACAACCGCCTGGTCGCCGCCGGCAGCCTGGACACCGGTGCCGGGCGCATGAGCCTGAAGGTGCCCGGGGTGATCGAAAACCTCGAAGACGTGCTGAGCATGCCAATCAAGGTGGTGGACGGCAGCGTGGTCACCTTCGGCGACGTGGCCACCATCCACCGCACCTTCAAGGACCCCACCGGCTACGCGCGGATCAACGGCCAGCCGGCCATCGTCCTGGAAGTGGCCAAGCGCAGCGGGGCGAATATCATCGCCACCATCGAGCAGGTCAAGGCGCTGATGGTCCAGGCCCAGCCGCTGCTGCCCGAAGGCCTGCAGGTCAGCTACATCATGGACCAGTCGCAGGAGGTCAAGGGCATGCTTGGCGACCTGCTCAACAACGTGATGACCGCCATCGTCCTGGTGCTGATCCTGGTGGTGGCGAGCATGGGCATGCGCTCGGCGCTATTAGTCGGACTGACCATTCCCGGAGCCTTTCTGACCGGCATCCTGCTGATCTGGATGCTCGGTTTCACCCTCAATATCGTCGTGCTGTTCAGCCTGATCCTGGTCGCCGGCATGCTGGTGGACGGGGCCATCGTGGTCTCCGAACTGGCCGACCGCTACCTGCACCAGGGGCAGAACCCGCGCCAGGCCTGGGCCAATGCCGCGACGCGGATGGCCTGGCCGGTGATCGCCTCCACCGCCACCACCCTGGTGGTGTTTCTGCCGCTGCTGTTCTGGCCCGGGGTGGTCGGCCAGTTTATGAAATACCTGCCGGCCACGGTAATCCTCTGCCTGCTCGCCTCCCTGGCCATGGCCCTGGTGTTTCTGCCGGTGCTCGGCGCGGTAACCGGCGGCCAGCCTGCAGCCCAGCCCGAGCAGGCCAGCCGTAGCGCCCTGGCCTACCGCCGCCTGCTCGGCCGCCTGCTCAAGCGTCCAGGGCTGACCCTGCTCGGCATGCTGGCCCTGATCGCCCTGATCTACACCGCCTACGGCCGCTTCAACCATGGCGTGGAGTTCTTCCCCGAGGTCGAACCGGAAAACGCGCAGATCTGGCTGCGCGCCCGCGGCGACCTGTCGGTGCTGGAAAAAGACAGCCTGCTGCAGCAGGTGGAAAAACGCCTGCTCGGCATGAGCGAGGTCAAGGCCCTGTATGCCCGCTCCCTGGCCCAGCCGGACGGTCAACTGGGGGCGGATGTGATCGGCACCCTGCAATTCCAGTTTGTCGAATGGCATGAACGGCGTCCGGCCAGCCGTATCCTCGCCGATATGAGCGAGCGCACGGCGGACATTCCCGGCATCGTGCTGGAGTTCCGCGAGCAGGACCAGGGCCCCAGCGGCGGCAAGCCGGTCAAACTGCAGATCAGCGCCCTGGACCCGGCCAAGGCCGACCAGTGGGTCGAGCAGGTGCGCGCGAATATGCAACGCCTGGGCGGCTTCAAGGACATCGAGGACGACCGCGCCCTGCCCGGCATCGAATGGCGGATCAAGGTCGACCGCGAGGCCGCTGCGCGTTTCGGCGCGGATGTGCTGAGCGTGGGCAACGCGGTGCAGATGATTACCAACGGCCTGAAGCTGGCCACCTACCGCCCGGAAGACGCCACCGACGAGGTGGACATTCGCGTGCGCCTGCCGGGCAACTGGCGCTCCCTCGACCAGCTCGGCCGCCTGACCCTGAGCACTTCGAGCGGACAGATCCCCCTGGGCAACTTCGTCTCGCTGCAGCAGGCCCCCAAGGTCGGCACCCTGCGCCGGGTCGACGGCACCCGCACCATCACCCTGCAGGCCGATATGGCCGAAGGCGCACGCCTGGACGAACGCCTGCAGGCCCTGCGTGAAGCCATGGGCGAGGTGCCCGAGGATGTGCAGGTGACCTTCGCCGGCGAGGACGCCGACCAGCGCGAGGCGGCCACCTTCCTGATGACCGCCTTCGGCGTGGCGATCTTCCTGATGTTTATCATCCTGGTGACCCAGTTCAACAGCATCTACCAGGCCCTGCTGGTGCTTTCGGCCATCGTTTTGTCCACCGCCGGGGTGCTGGTCGGCCTGCTGGTCAACGGCCAGTCGTTCGGCATCGTCATGGTCGGCATGGGCCTGATCGCCCTGGCCGGCATTGTGGTGAACAACAACATCATCCTGATCGACACCTACAACCAGCTGCGTCGTCAGGGCCTGGAGCCGCATGCAGCGGCCCTGGAAACCGGCAGCCTGCGCCTGCGGCCGGTGCTGCTCACCGCGGTGACCACCATTCTCGGCCTGATGCCCATGGTGCTCAGCGTCAACGTCGATCTGCTGACCCCGAGCCTGGGCTTTGGCGCGCCGTCGACCCAGTGGTGGACCCAGCTGTCCAGCGCCATCGCCGGCGGCCTGAGCTTCGCCACCGTACTGACCCTGTTGCTGACCCCCTGCCTGCTGGTGCTAGGCTCGCGTTTCGAGCGTCGTCCACCGCCGCTGGAAACCTTCGACGACGACCTGCTCGACCTGCCGGAACACCTGCTTGCGGCAAAACCGAGCAAGGCCAGCCTGAGCAATCAGACCATAAGGACATGACTGCATGGACATCAGCAATATCCCCTTCGGCACCACCGACTGGAACCTTGTGGAGCGCAGCGAACATGCCGGCGAAACCGGCATGGCCTACTGGCGCACCCAGGTTTTTGGCACTATCCGCGTGCGCATGGTCGAGTACACCGCCGGTTACCTGGCCGATCACTGGTGCCACAAGGGCCATATCCTGCTGTGCCTGGAGGGCGAACTGCACACCGAACTGGAAGACGGGCGGCGCTTTGTGATGACCGCGGGCATGAGCTATCAGGTCGCCGACCAGGCCGAGGCCCATCGTTCCTCGACCACGACCGGCGCACGGCTGTTTATCGTCGATTGAGCCTGCGGTCTCCCGCAAAAATTACGCAGCCGCTCTTATAGAACCCCTGGCTATTTGCGAGACCTACGATCCCGTAGGGTGGATGACGCTTCACCCATCCACCAACTGCGATGACGGAACGCGCCCCAATCCCCCGACACAACAGCGCCCGTAGCCCGGATGCAATCCGGGAAGCCCTCGAGAGCGCCGCAGATCCTTCACACCATCTGCAAATGCCGCTTACCCCTAGGCGGCGGATAAGCCGTATCGATCAGCGCCAGGTCCTCGGCGCTCAACTGCAGGCCCGCCGCTTCGGCATTCAGCTGCAGATGCCCCGGATCGATTGCCTTGGGAATGGCAATCACCCCGGGTTGGCGCACCACCCAGGCCAGAGCGACCTGCGCCGGGGTGACGGCATGCCGCTCAGCCACCTCAAGCAACGCCGGGTTGCCCAGCAACTGGCCGGCCTGGCCCAGCGGGCAGTAAGCCATCAAGGGCATGCCCTGGCGCTGCTGCCAGGGCAACAGATCGAACTCGATGCCGCGCGCCTCAGGGTTGTAGAGCACCTGATTGGTGGCGCAGGCTGGCGCGTCCAGCTCCTCCAGGTCGTCCAGGTCGAAATTGGAGACGCCCCAGCGGCGGATCTTGCCCTGCTCGCGCAGACGCTCGAAGGCCTCGACGGTTTCCGCCAATGGATACTGGCCGCGCCAATGCAGCAGATAGAGGTCGATGACCTCGGTCTGCAGGCGCTGCAGACTGCGCTCGCAGGCCGCCATCACGCCGCTGCGGCTGGCATTGTGCGGGTAGACCTTGCTGACCAGAAACACCTGCTCGCGCCGCCCGGCAATCGCCTCGCCCACCACCGTCTCGGCACCGCCCTCGCCATACATCTCGGCGGTATCGATCAGACCCAGACCCAGTTCTATACCTTGACGCAATGCGTCTACTTCGGCGCGGCGCTGGCCGGCGTTCTCGCCCATGCGCCAGGTGCCCTGACCGATCACCGGCACCTGGACACCGGCTAGTTCAAGCGTATGCATCGTCTTCGAACCTCTCTAGCTCTATGCTCACCCGAGGGCATAAGTGCACCTTTTTAGTCATATTGGGCCTCGTCCACCTCGGCGTAACCCTGACCTTGCCATTGCAGCAGACAGCAGCCATGGCCAAAAGGGTCGCGCAGACCGACCAGACGACCCCAGGGCTGATCCTGAATCGGCCCTTCCTGCCGCGCGCCGGCCGCCAGGGCGCGGGCCAGGGCCACATCCAGATCCTCGACCAGCAGATCCAGGTGCAGTGGGGTCCAATGCGGCTGATAGCTGCGCCCTACGGCACTGCCGGCGAAGGGCGCACTGCCTGCTGCCTTGGCCAGCAGGTAAATGGGCAGCGGAGCGCCCAGCAATTCACACACCTGGCCGGCAAACAAACGCCGGCCCAGTTGCAGGTCAAAGGCCTGGGTATAAAAAGCGCTGGCCGCGTCGATATCCGGTACATCGATATTCAGCAACAGTTGCATGCTCCCTCCCTACCCGCGCTCGCCACTCAACAACAAAAGCAACGACACCGGCTGCTCGCTTTCCGGGTGCAGAGGCTCCTGCAACCACTGCAAACGCCAGCCGGTTTCAGTAAACAGGGCCAGCCAGGACTCCAGGGTGCGGAAGAACCAGGGCATGGGCTCGGCAAAGCCTTCGCCGAAACCGGCAAAACTCTCCACCCGCCAGCCGTCGCGGTAGCTGGCGTCGTTGCAGGCCCGCCAGGGGTGCAGGGTCTGGATCAGCAGATGGCCGCCCGCAGCCAGCAGGCCGTGCAGGGCATTCAGGGTTGGAACCAGGGGGTCTTCGAGCAGGGCGAAGTTGCACACCAGCAGGTCGAAGCGGCCCAGTTGCGCCGCCTGGCTTTCCAGCTCGGCATAGCCGCAGACGCGGTACTGCGCACGCGGGCAGCCGGCCTGGCGGGCGACGGCGATCAGCGGCGCACTGGCATCCACGCCGACCGCCTCGATACCATGCTCGGCCAGGCCGCGGCACAGCCAGCCCTCACCGCAGCCGAGGTCGAGCACCCGGGTTGGGGCCAGGGCCAGAATGGCCTGGACAATCGCCGCATCGGTGACCAGATGGCGGCTTTCGATACGCCGTTCACGCACCGCCGCGGTCCAGGCATCGGCATTGGCCTGCCAGCTGAGGCTGAGTTGCTCACGATGATCGCGCTGCATGGATCCACCTCGGGTATGGGCCCCAGGCCTGCAAATAAATCCGAGTCTGCCAAATACTCCCTGCCAGAGCGCCCGCCCAACCGCTAGACTGACTGGCAGCGGTATTAAGCGAGAGTCCGGCGCTTATGCCCAGCAGCGTTATCCGGCACCCTACACCTATGGATGAGTACAAGGGCAAGATGATTATGGGTACATCCTGGCAACCTCAGATCACCCAACTGCCCAGCGACAGCCAGCCCAGCACGCCACCCAAGACTGGCAAACGCCGCAGCAAAGTGAAAATCGCCTTCTGGCTGTCACTGCTGTTGCTGCTGATCATCGCGGCCCTGCTGCTCGCCTATGAAATGCACAGTTCGCGCCTGCAGGCCCATGAGCTTAGCCGCTATGCGCAATCCCTGAGTTATCGGGTCAGGCCCGGCCCCAGCCCGGCAATCAGCTACCCCAAGGAAGGCCCCTTCGATAAGCGCCTGGGCTACACCTATATCCCGCTGATGCTCGAACGCCTCGAACAGCGCGGTTTCAGCGTACAACAGCAGGCGCAGTTCTCGCCGGCGCTGCTCGACTATGCCCAGCGCGGCTTCTTTATCCCATACCCGGAAAAGATCCAGGCCGGCCTGCGCATCAGCGATTGCCGCGGCACACCCTTCTACGAATTCCGCTACCCCCAGCAGCGCTACCCGAGCTTCAGCGCCATCCCGCCACTGGTCGCCGGCAGCCTGCTGTTTATCGAAAACCGCCATCTGCTCGACCCCGAGCGGCCCCTGGCCAACCCGGCCGTGGACTGGCCGCGCTTTATCATGGCCGCTGCATCCCAGGTCGGCAAAATGCTCGACATGCAGGATCAATCCGCAGGCGGCAGCACCCTGGCCACCCAACTGGAGAAATACCGCCACTCGCCCGATGGACTGACCCTCTCGGCCACGGAAAAGCTCCGGCAGATGGTTTCCGCCAGCATACGCGCCTATCAGAGCGGCCCGCAGACCCTGGCCGCGCGGGAAAATATCGTCCGCGACTACCTCAACAGCGTACCGCTGTCGGCGGCACCGGGGCATGGCGAGGTGCATGGCCTGGCCGATGGCCTGCGCATCTGGTTCGGCGCGGACTTCGCCCGGGTCAACCACCTGCTCGACCCAACCCGCTCGCCGGAAGCCAGCGTGGCAGAGCGCGGCCTGGCCTTGCGTCAGGTACTTGCGCTGATGATCGCCCAGCGCCGCCCCTCCTATTACCTGGCCCAGGGCCGCCATGACCTGGCCGAACTGACCGACAGCCATATTCGCCTGCTGGCCAACGGCGGCCTGATCGATCAGCCGTTGCGCGATGCTGCCCTGAACCAGCCCCTCGGTTATCGCGACTGGGTGCTGGAACCCAACCTGCAGACCGTGGACGGCAACAAGGGCATCAGCGTCTCGCGCTCACGCCTCTCGGCCATGCTCAATATGCCGCTGTACGACCTCGACCGCCTCGACCTGAGCGTCACCAGCACCCTCCACGACGAACTGCAGCAGGCCGCCAGTCACTATCTGCAGCAGCTGGCCGACCCGGAGTTTGCCGGGCAGATCGGCCTGTTCGGCGAGCGTCTGCTGTCGCCGGAAAAAACCGCCGAAGTGCGCTACAGCTTCAACCTGTTCGAACGCACGGCCACCGGCAGCCAGGTGCGGGTACAGACCGACAGCACCGACCAACCCTTCGACATCAATGAAGGCAGCAAACTGGAACTGGGCTCCACCGCCAAACTCAGGGTGCTGGCCACCTACCTGGAAATCACCGCCGAACTGCACCAGCGCTACGCCGGGTACAGCGCCAGCGAATTGCGTACGGTCAACGGCCAGGACAACCTGACCCGCTGGGCCGTCGATTACCTGCTGCGCACCCCCGGGGCCAGCCTGCCGGCCATGCTCGAAGCGGCCCTGGAGCGCAAGTATTCGGCCAGCCCTGGGGAACGCTTCTTCACCGGCGGCGGCATCCATACCTTTGCCAACTTCCGCCGCGAGGACGATCACCGCATTGCCACCATGCGCGAGGCTCTGCGCGAGTCCCTCAACCTGCCGTTTATTCGCCTGATGCGCGACCTGGTGCGCTACAGCACCTACCAGGGCCCGGAAAACAGTGCCGAACTGCTCAAGGACGACAAGGATCCCCGGCGCCAGGCCTATCTGCGGGACTTCGCCGACCGCGAAGGCAAGACCTTCCTGCTGCGCTTCTGGCGCAAGTATCAGGGGCAACCCGAGCAACTGCGCCTGGAAACCTTCCTCAACGGCCTGCGCCACACCCCGGCGCGCCTGGCCGCCGTGCATCGCTACCTGTCGCCCCAGGCCGACCAAACCACCTTTGCCGCATTCCTGCGCACCTACCTGCCCCAGGCCGCGCTCAGCGATGCGCGCATTGGCGAACTGTACCGAGCCTATGGCCCCGGGGCCTACGACCTGCCGGACCAGGGCTATATCGCCCGGGTCCATCCGCTGGAGTTGTGGCTGCTCGGCTACCTGATCGAGAACCCCCAGGCCACCTTCAGCGACGCGGTGCAGGCCAGCCAGGACGAACGCCAGGAAGTCTACGGCTGGCTGTTCCGCAGCCGCCACAAGAGCGCCCGCGACAGCCGCATCCGCATCATGCTGGAGGTCGAAGCCTTCCTCGATATTCATCGGCGCTGGCAAAACCTGGGCTACCCCTTCGCCCATCTGGTGCCCTCCCTCGCCACCGCCATCGGCAGCTCCGGCGACCGTCCGGCGGCCCTGGCCGAGCTGATGGGGATCATCCAGAACGACGGCATTCGCCAGCCCAGCGCACGTATCGACAGCCTGCACTTTGCCGCCGACACGCCCTACGACACCCTGGTCGGGCGCAATCGGGTGGCGGGCACCCGGGTCATGGCCTCCGAGGTGGCCGCCGCTTTGCGCAACGCCCTCGCCGAAGTGGTCGACAACGGCACCGCACGTCGCCTGCAGGGCAGCTTCAAGCTGGCCGATGGGCAGGTGCTGAAGGTCGGCGGCAAAACCGGCACCGGCGACAACCGCATCGAAACCGTCGGGGCCGGTGGCCGGGTACTCAGCTCCCGGGCCATGAACCGCACGGCAACCTTTGTCTTCTACCTGGGGCCGCGCCATTACGGCACCCTTACCGCCTTCGTCCCCGGGCGCGCGGCGGAAAACTTCCGCTTCACCTCGGCGCTGCCGGTACAGGTCCTCAAGGGCATGGCCCCGATCCTGATGCCCTACCTGGAACCTGGCCAGAACAGCCGCTGCCAGGAGCCCCTGCCAGCAGTGCAGGCCAGCTGGAAGTAAAAAGCGGCGGCGACAATAAGAAGGCTATGTCGTCGTTAGCTGTTGTCGAGACAACCGAACCTTGTAGGAGCGGGCTTGCCCGCGAATCGAAGCCGATAGAAAAACAGCGCGGCCAAGGGCTCGGCGTCCCCGCCGCTCCTACGGTCTGCGCAGACTCCTTCAACATTGTTGGCAACGCTGAATTAGGACATAACCATAAAAAACGGGAGACCAATGGCCTCCCGTTTAGCTGCATCGCCTGCGGCTTATTTGGCCTTGTAGATGATCCCCGGGCTGCACTGCACCATCTGGTAGTGGCTGGGCAAACCGTTCAGGGCCTCGGAGGCCCCGAGAAACAGATAACCACCCGGCTTCAACATCGCATGGATGCGCGTGAGGATGTCCTTCTTCACCTCGGCCGAGAAATAGATCAGCACGTTGCGGCAGAACACCACATCGAACTTGCCGAGGCTGGCATAGCTGTCGAGCAGGTTGAGTGGGCGGAATTCGATGCGGCTGCGAATCGCCGGTTTGATCACCCAGCGCCCCGGCCCCTTGGGGTCGAAATAGCGTTGCAGGCGTTCCTGGGACAGGCCACGGCCCATTGCCAGGCTGTCGTATTCGCCGGACTTGCAGTTGGCCAGCATGGTCGGCGACAGGTCGGTGGCGACAATCTGCACGCCGGCCTTGAGTTGACCGATATTGGTTTTCTCGAACTCGTCGATGCTCATCGACAGCGAATAGGGCTCCTGCCCCGAGGAACAGGCGGCGGACCAGATGCGAATACGCTGGCCGGGGCTGGCCTTGATCATCTCCGGCAGCACCCGGTTCTTCAGCACCTCGAAAGGATAGGTATCGCGAAACCACAGGGTTTCGTTGGTGGTCATGGCATCCACCACCTGCTCGCGCAGCCCGCTGCGCGGCTGGGTTTGCATGCGCTGCACCAGCTCCCCGAGGGTCTTGATGCTGTTCTGCTCCATTAGCTTGTTGAGCCGGCTGGAAACCAGATACTGCTTGTTGGTACCCAGCAGGATGCCACAGGCTTTTTCCAGAAAAATCCGGAACTGCTCGAAATCCAAATTACCTGTAGACACTCGCGAGGCCTCGACGATCATGTTGTTCACTGAGGGCAAAGCCCTCAGTCCCCTGCCGAAAGATTGATGCGTTCAGCCACCCGCGCCGCCAGATCATCGGGGCGGAACTTGGCGAGAAAGTCATCCGCGCCAACCTTCTTGACCATGGCCTGGTTGAACACACCGGAAAGCGAAGTATGCAGGATGATGTGCAGCTTTTGCATGCGTGGATCGGCGCGGATCTCCGCGGTCAGGGTATAGCCATCCATCTCGGGCATCTCGATGTCGGAAATCAGCATGAGGAATTCCTCTTCCGGCTTGCGCCCCTCCTCGACCATGGCCTTCAGATAATCCAGCGCCTGGCGGCCATCGTTGAGTGCCACCACCTCGACGCCCACCGTTTCCAGACAGCGGGTCACCTGCTTGCGCGCCACCGAGGAATCGTCGCAGGTCAGCACCCGCTTGCTGACTGCACGGGCCTGGGTCCGCGCATCGAGCACGCCCTCGGAGATCACTTCGGAGGTAGGCGCAACCTCGGCAAGCACCTTCTCGACATCGATGATCTCGACCATCTTGTCGTCCAGGTGGGTCACCGCCGTCAGGTAGTGATCGCGCCCCGTGCCCTTGGGTGGCGGATGAATCGCCTCCCAGTTCATGTTGACGATGCGTTCGACCGACTGCACCAGAAAGCCCTGAACCTTGGTGTTGTACTCGGTGATGATCACGAAGCTGCTGCCGATGTTCTCCAGCGGAGCGCTACCGGTGGCCATGGACAGGTCGAGGATGGGAATGGTGCCGCCACGGATATTGGCCACACCGCGAACCACCGGGCTGGATTTGGGCATGATGGTGAGTTTCGGGCACTGCAGCACCTCTTTCACCTTGAACACGTTGATCCCGTACAACTGATTGCCGTTGAGACGAAACAGCAGCAGTTCCAAACGATTCTGCCCAACCAACTGAGTTCGCTGGTTAACCGAATCCATCACACCGGCCATACCCAAACTCCTTATTTGAGTAACAGGTTTTTGTCAGCGTAGCAGGCGGCACGCGCCTTGCTACCAAACGCATATGAACACAGAAACGACAACTATCCGACACTTACTGGCAGACTGCCGTCACTGGCTGGCAGTTTTACCTGCTTTGCTGGCGCTCGGCTATGGCCCCCTGGTTTCGGCAGCGGCCATGCGTACCGATGACCTTATCGGCGCAAGCGAGATCTTTCTTGAGCAGGCTGTGGGCGATTATCTTCAGCGTAGCAACATAGCCGGCCGCCACGAGATCCAGATCAACCGGCTAGACCCGCGGCTGCGCCTGCCGCTGTGTGATCAGGACCTGAGCACCAGCCTGGAAAGCCCGGCCCAGCCCATAGGCCGCGTGACCCTGCGGGTGCGCTGCGATGGTAGTTCGCCATGGACGGTATTCGTCCCTGGGCAGGTGCGCCTGTACCGCGAAGTCGTCACCGCCAACCGCCCGCTCAAGCGCGACAATGTCGTGACGGAAATGGACGTCGGCCTGGCCGAACGCGATATCGGCCTGCTCAACCAGGGCTATCTGACCAGTTTGCAGCAGGCTATTGGCAAAAAATTGACGCGAGCCTTGCTGCCCGATCAGGTGTTGGCCCCTGTGCACGTTCAGCAGGCCGAGGTTATCCGCAAGGGCGACCAGGTGGTGATCAGCGCCCGCAGCGGCGGCATCAGCGTGCGCATGCCCGGTGAAGCCCTGTCGGACGGGGCTCTGGGTAAACAGATCAGTGTGCGCAACCAGCGTTCAAAACGAGTGGTCAAGGCCCGGGTTACAGGACCCGGACAGGTTGAAGTAGCCATGTAGGCATGATTCTTGTTTAGACTATGCCTAACGATTTTCCATAACGTGTTTTAGACTCATGCCTGACGCGGAATTTTTTCCTAAAGTTTTATTGGCGAGCGCCGATAAGCAAGGCAAGCGTCCAAACACTGTTCGAGGTTTTGCACCATGGTCATCGACTTTAACCGGCCCAATAATGCCACCACCCCCGCTAACTCGGGGCGTGCCGGCAGTGCCCAGTCTGGTGGACAGAATGAAGCCATCACGGCCAAGCAGAGCACCAGCGTACCCGCACCCGCCGAGCAGGCTCAGGCCAGCAAAAGCGGTGAATCGGTGCAGCTCAGCCGTGAAGCACAACAGCTGCAGAAGATCAGCGAGAAGCTGCGCGACCAGCCGAGTGTCGACAATGAGCGCGTCGCCCAGCTTAAGCAGGCCATTGCCGACGGCAGCTACCAGGTCGACAGCCAGCGCGTAGCCAGCAAGCTGCTGAATTTCGAATCCCAGCGCTAGCCCCAGGGCTGCGCTGGGGGTAATGGTCGCCCGCCTGATCTTCGACGGCTTTAACGCCCCGAATGATCCGCTACCCCCAAGAGCCCGCCATGCACGACATCACCCTGCTTGAGCTGTTCACCGACGATATCGGCACCGCCGAGCGTTTACTTGAATTGATCGATCATGAATTCCAAGCCCTCGGCGAGCGCGATCTACCGCGCCTGCAGACCCTGCTGACGGAAAAGCAACCGCTGCTCGGCCTCCTCGAAGAGCATGGCCGCACCCGCAGCCAGCTGCTGCTTGACGCCCACCTCAGCGCCGACCGCGCCGGCCTGCAGGCGCTGGCCGCACAATCCAGCCAGGGTGCACTGCTCCTTGAGCGCGGCGACCAGCTGAGCGATCTGCTCGAGCGCTGCCAGCAGGCCAACCTGCGCAATGGCCGCCTGATCCGCGCCAACCAGGCGTCAACCAGCAGCATGCTGGGCATCCTGCGCGGCAACGAAACCCCCAGCCTCTATGACAGCCGTGGCGCTGCCGCTAGAATTGGCCAACAGCGCCCTCTAAGCCAGGCCTGATACCTATAACAAAGCACAGGGACATGCTGCCATATTGACAGTATGCTGGTGCTCAAGCTTTTGCTCGGAGAGTCACGGACCGTGTCCAATCCTTTTAATCAGGAAGAGGGCCCGCAACCACCCAAGGTGCTCAAGGCACCCGTGGAAATAGTTGCCAACCTGCGCCTACTGCAACAGAACCACGACCCACTGATCATCACCTTTCACGAACGCAACCAACGCTTCCAGAGCTATGTGATCGAAATCGATCGCGACAAGCAGGTGGTGGTCCTGGATGAAATGATTCCCCGTGATGGCGAACGCTTCCTGCTCAATGGCGAGGCATTTCGCATCGAAGCCTTCCACGAAGGCGTGCGCGTGGCCTGGGAATGCGAACAGGATGTGCGTATCGCCGAGCATGAAGGGGCCCGCTGCTATCTCAGCCCACTGCCCAGCGAAGTGCTCTACCACCAGCGCCGCAACGCCTTCAGAGCCCCTCTCAAGCAGACCGAACTGATCAAGGTCGAACTGGCCGGCGACAAGCTGCGCACCGCTCTGGCCGGACAACTGCTGGATATTTCCGCAACCGGCTGCAAAGTGCGCATACCCGGTAATGTCACCGGCAGCCTGCAGAGCGGCCAGGTCTACGAGCGCTTTACCCTGCAGTTCCCCTTTGGTGCCATGACCACGGCCCTGGAGCTGCGCCACGCCCAGTATGAAGAAAAGCTCGATATCACCTTTATTGGCGCACGCTTCCATCGCATGAGCGGGCTCGAACAGCGCCAGGTCGAACGCTTCGTCTACCAATTGCAACGCGAGGCAAGACGCTTCGAAAGCGATGGGTTGTTCTAGGCGTCTGCCGGACTTCACGCTGTCCTACTGCGGGAAAGCCCGACAGCCCCCAGGCAACGCCTGCTAGATCTTGATGCCCAGCGCCGCCAGGCGCGGCAGATCTTCGGGACGGTCGACGTCCCACAGGGTCGGCAGCAGGTGATGACTCCAGTCCAGTTGCATCAAGCGCTCCCGGGTCATCGACAGCACCTGCTCCGTGCCCCAGGGCATCTCGCTGAACAGCGATGAAGTGATGCGGCGCAACCCCAGCAGCACATAGCCGCCATCCTCTGCCGGACCGATGACCACCGACTGGTTCTGCAGGGCCGCGCAGGCACTGCCCAGGTAACCGCCATCCAGCGCCGGGCAGTCATTGCCGATCAGGATCACCCCGTCGCTTTCCGCCAGCCCCAGGGTGGCGATGCGCCGCATGCGCTCACCGAGATCCCCGGCGGGCTGCTCGACCAGGGTCCAGCCCAATGTGTCAGCCAGGGTCTGCAGGTGCTTATCCGCCTCATCGTCGAGCCACAGAAAGCGCTCGCTGAAGCCCTCCCCGGGCAGTTGCAGGGCGCGCTCCAGCAGCAGCCGTTGCAGATCGCACGCCCCCTCCCTGCCCAGCGCCGGGATCAGACGCGTCTTCACCCGCCCAGGTACGGGCGCGCGCGCCAGCATGTGCAGGGAAATCGACAGACTCATGGTGGTGCCCCTCGTTGATACTGGCGCGCCAGCTTCTCCGGGCTGACCCCGCAGTAGTAAGCCAGGCGCAAACGCCACATAAGCAACAAGGTACGCCAAATTCCCTGCTGCTCCCAGCGCCGACTCGAGGTGGTCAGAGCTGGGCGCAGGCAGCACGGCCAGGCCAGGCGCTTGAGCCGGCGGCAGAGCTCCAGATCCTCCATCAGGGGAATATCGGCATAGCCGCCGAGCGCCTCGAAGGTCGCCCGATCGACAAAGATCCCCTGGTCGCCCGAGGCGATGCCGGTCAGGCGCGAACGCAGGCTGATCATGTTGCCGATCAGCCTGAACATCGAACCACGCGCGGACAGACGCACATCGAAACGCCCCCACAGCGGGCGTTCGATCAGCACATCGAGCAAGCGCCGAATGGCCTCGGGGCTGACCCGGGTATCGGCATGCACAAACCACAGGTAATCGCCGACCGCCGCGGCGGCCCCGGCATTCATCTGCCGCGCCCGCCCGGCGGTACAACTGAGCGACTGGTCGACATGGCCGGCGGCCAGCTCAAGGCTGGCGTCGCTGCTGCCGCCATCGACCAGCAGCACCTCGGCTCCAGCCTCGCGCAAGGCCGCCAGATCGGCCAGCAACAGGGGCAAGGCCTGGGCCTCGTTACGGGCCGGGATAATCACGCTCAGCAGCGGATTCATGGCCGCGTCTCGGGCTCACCATCCCGGGCCACGGCCTCATCGGCCGCCGGCGGTTCGCTGTCGTGCATCTGCTCGTGCACCACCTGCTCATCGACCCGCGGATCGAGCGCCGCCGTCAGGGGCGAGCTGGTCGTGCTGTCAGGCATCGGAATATGGTGCAACGGCGCATCCTCGACCTGATGCAGATGGGTAACCCGCTCCGGCCGCACGCGAATCACCAGGATCATCGCGCAGACACAAACGAAGGCGTAAAGCATATTGGCCCCGAGAAAACGCATCAGCACCCCCGCCAGCAGCGGGCCGATACTGGCCCCCACGCCAAAGGTCACCAGCAGCATGGCTGTCAGCGACACCCGGCGCTCACCCTCGACATGGTCATTGGCCAGGGCCACCGCCAGGGGATAGAGGCTGAATTGCAAGGCGCAGACCAGAAAGCCCACGGCAAACAGCAGCGCCAGCGTCGCCTCCGCCAGCAGCGCCAGCGGCAAGGCGGCCAGCACCAGCAAGGCCGCACAGCCGCGGATCAACTGGACGCGATCATGCCGATCCGACAACCAGCCCAGCGGCCACTGCACCAGCAGCCCGGCGAGAATGCTGCACCCCATAAACAGACCGACCTGTTCGGTGGACAGCCCCATGCGCGTGCCATAGAGCGGAGCCAGGCCATAGAAGGCACCGATCAGCAGGCCGGACACGGCAATGGTGGTCAGTGACAGCGGGACCCGCGCGATAAAGAAACGCAACTCCAGCGGTGCCGGATGCAGGGGGGCCGGGTGCAGCTTGTGGGTCAGGGCCACGGGCACCAGACACAGGGCAAAACACAGGGCCACCAGCATCAGCAGCTCCAGCCCCAGGGCGGGATGCACCACCAGCACCAACTGGCCCAGAATCAGGCCCAGGTAGGAGGCCGCCATATAACCGGCGAATACCTGGCCGCGCTGGCTGATATCGGCCTGCTCATTGAGCCAGCTCTCGATCACCATGTACTGGCACATCATGCACAGGCCGACCAGCATCCGCAGCAGCAGCCAGGCCGGCAGCCAGTCACTCAGACCATGAACAAGCACCGCTGCCGTGACCACCCCGGCACAGGCCACATAGGCGCGAATATGGCCCACCCGCGCGATCAACCGATGCCCAAACTTGCCGCCCAGCACCAGGCCCAGGTAGTTCGCCGTCATCAAGGCCCCCACCCACAAGCCGTCGGCGGTTTGCGACAGGCGCAGGCCCAGGTAGGTACTGAGCAGGCCCGAACCGAGCAGCATCAACAGGCTGGCGAAATACAACGAACTGAACGACTTGAGGATCAGACTCATGGGACGTTACTTGACTCCATTAAGGGCCGCCGAAAGCATATCCGGCGGTAGAACATGGGCAGGCGATCGATGGCTCAGCCGGCGGGCCATCGGCCTATACCTGGGCGGCCAGCACCCGGCGCTCCCAGGGCGTGATCTCATCCTGAAAGCTCGCAAGCTCCAGGGTCTTGCTGGCCAGATAGCCGGCGACAAACTCCTCGCCGAACAACTCCCGCGCCAACTGACTGCGCTTCAGACGCTCGATGGCGGCATGCATGGTACAGGGTAGCGTCAATTCATCCGGCACTTCGAACTCCCCCTGGATCGGCGCACTGGGCTGCAGCTGTCGCTCAATGCCATGCAGGCCTGCCGCCAGGCTGGCGGCCAGGGCCAGATAGGGGTTGGCATCGGCCCCCGGCAGGCGGTTCTCCACCCGCCGCGCCGCGGCTGCACTGGCCGGTATGCGCAGGCCGGCGGCGCGATTGTCCTCGGACCAGCAGGCATTGTTCGGCGAGGCAAAGGGCTGACACAGGCGCTGATAGGAATTCACATGGGGGGCGAACAACAGGGTGAAGTCCGCCAGGGCCGCCTGCTGGCCACCGATAAAGTGATAGAAAGCCGGCGTCGCGTGGCCATCGGCGGCGCTGAAGATATTCTGCCCACTGCCCTGCTCCACCACGCTCTGGTGCAGATGCATGGAACTGCCCGCCGTATGCGCCAGGGGCTTGGCCATGCACAGCACATTCAGGCCATGCTTGAGACCGACCTCCTTGAGCAGGTGCTTGAACAAAAAGGTCTGATCGGCCAGTAGCAGGGGGTCGCCGTGCAGCAGGTTGATCTCGAACTGGCTGACGCCCATCTCATGCATAAAGGTATCGCGTGGCAGGCCCAGGGCCGCCATGCAGCGATAGACCTCGGCGAAGAACGGCCGCAGGCCATTATTGGAACTGACGCTAAAAGCCGCAGCGCCCTCTTCGCGCCGGCCATCCAGGCCCAGCGGCGGCTGAAATGGCTGACGCGGATCGGGGTTGGGCGCGCAGACGAAGAACTCCAGTTCGGTCGCCACCACCGCCTGCCAGCCATGCTCGGCATAGCGGGCCAGCACTCGCTTGAGCAGGCCCCGGGTAGACAAGCCGGAGCTGCGTCCGTCCAGTTCATCGGCATCGCAGATCGCCAGGGCCCGCGGCGTGTCGCTCCAGGGCAGCCGGTAAACCTGCCCCGGCGCGGCGTTCAGGGCCAGGTCGCCGTCGTCGCTGCCATAGAAACGCGGTGCCGGATAACCGCCCATGATGCATTGCAGCAGCACACCGCGCGCCAGCTGCAGACGCCGCCCCTCGAGAAAACCCTCGGCCGTCATCACCTTGCCGCGCGGCACGCCATTGAGATCGGGGGTCACGCATTCGATTTCATCGATACCCCGCAGTAATTCGGCCATGGCGGTGCGGTTGAGGGCGTTCATTTGCGTTGTCCTTATATGCGCAAGAGCCGTATGCAAACGGCGAGGCGTACAAAATACGCAGCGGCCGTTCGGTATTTCAAGCAAAGCCAGGGCTCCGCTCCAGGCTCCAATCAACACATCTAATAAATAGATAATAAAGACCCGACAACAAACGCTCATGAAAGCGCCATAAAAAGCCGGACAACCAAGACTAAATACCCGTTCTAGAGCGGCAAAACCCCACTATCAAGGGCATCGATTATTACCATGTCCAGGCTCGACTTCTTCATCAACTTTTCATCAGTAATATGGGCTCCGTAATCACTTACCGCCCTCACGAGGAGCCTGAACATGAAAAAGCAAATGATCACCGCACTGTTCCTGACCAGCCTGTCCGCCAGCGCATTCGCCCTGCCACAAGGCAACCCACAACCCCTGCTTGGCGAGGCCCAGGACAGCAGCGTTAAAACGCTTATCGGCTTTGGCAGCACTCCGCTGGCCGAAGGGGGTGCCGAGCGTCTGCAACAGCGTCTGCGCGTCGCCGAAGACGGAGCCGATCGGGTAGGCCCTAATCGTCTCGCCGAAGGTGGAGCCGAGCGCCTGCAACAGCGTCTGCGTATCGCCGAAGACGGTGCCGACCGGGTAGGCCCTAATCGTCTCGCCGAAGGGGGTGCCGAGCGTCTGCAACAGCGTCTGCGTGTCGCTGCTGACGGGGCCGACCGAGTAGGTCCTAACCGTCTTGCCGAAGGGGGTGCCGAACGCCTGCAACAGCGTCTGCGCGTCGCCGAAGATGGGGCCGACCGAGTAGGTCCTAATCGTCTCGCCGAAGGTGGTGCCGAGCGTCTGCAACAGCGTCTGCGCGTCGCCGAAGACGGAGCCGATCGGGTAGGCCCTAATCGTCTCGCCGAAGGTGGTGCTGAGCGTACCCCGGGCCAGCGCATTGGCTAACGCCCTGGCTGCAGATATATCTCCACCCAGCAAAGGTGCCCCAACGGGCACCTTTGGCGTATCTGGCGGCTTACTCCAGCTGCGCCAGACGCTCTTCCAGAGCCGCCAACCGGGCCTCCAGGGCGTCCAGACGACTCTCATATTGAGCACTGCTGCTGGCCCGCGCCGGCTCACTCGCCCGCGCCTCGATGGCCGCCTGCAGATCCGCCGGATCCCCCAGCACATGCATATAGCGCTCTTCACGCTGCCCCGCCTGGCGCGGTAACTGGCAAACCAGGCCGCGGCTGATAAGGCGCTCCAGATTGTGCTGCACCTGCTCGGCATCCTCGAAGTCATGCATGCGACTGCTGCGCGTCAGCAGCTCATTGACCGTCTGCGGCCCCCGCAGCAACAGCAGGCCGATCAGTATCTGTTGGGCCGCAATCAACTCCAGGCCCTTGTCGGCGCGATGCTCCCAGCGATCGGCGCGACTGCCCATCACCAGCCGCGCCAAGCCGCGGCCTTCGAGACTGCGCAGGGCCTGGCCGACCTGGCCGGGGCTCAGGTTCAGCACCGGCTCGCGACTGGTTTTCTGGTTGCACGCCAACACCAGGGCATTGAGGGTCAGGGGATAGGCCTCCGGGGTGGTGGCCTGTTTTTCGATCAGGCAACCCAGGGTTCTGGCTTCAACTGCCGTCAGGGGCACACTGCCTGATTCATTAACGCTTTCGCTGGACATGACCACCTCACTCACACGGATATGGCGCTAGCCTAGCCTGCCTGGCGACGGCTTGATATCGCCACCCGCCGCAACGGCCGAAATCGACCACCGGGCCATCAGGTTGGGCGCATAACGCCCGGGGACAAAACACTGTGCTAAAGTCGCGCGCTATTTTTTGCCGCGCGGCCTTCGCCCCGGCAAATGCCTGATTCACTGCCACGCAGCCAACGCATCCGGGCATACCCGCTACGCCACACAAGAGATTGCCGGCTCACCCGCACATTATTGAGATGCATGCCATGACTGCTGCCCAACACCCGCTCCTGCAGATATTCAACCGCACCAGCCTGGTGCTACAGATCTTTATCGGCCTGCTCGCCGGCATCGCCCTGGCCCTGTTCTGGCCTGAAGCGGCCAGCCGCGTCAGCTTCCTCGGCACGGTGTTCGTTTCGGCCCTGAAAGCCGTGGCCCCAGTGCTGGTGTTTATCCTGGTCACCGCCTCGATTGCCAACCATCAACGCGACCAGCAAACCCATATCCGGCCGATTCTGCTGCTCTACCTGTTTGGCACCTTCAGCGCCGCGCTGATTGCCGTCAGCGCCAGCTTCGTCTTCCCCTCGAACCTGACCCTGGTCAGCAACAGCGCAGAACTGACGCCCCCAGGCGGTATCAGCGAAGTGCTGCAGACCCTGCTGCTCAATGTGGTCGACAACCCGGTCAATGCGCTACTCAGAGGCAACTTTATCGGCATTCTGGCCTGGGCCATCGGCCTCGGCCTGGCCTTCCGCCATGCCAGCCCGAGCAGCAAGCTGATGCTCGCCGACCTCTCCAGCGGGGTCACCGCCATCGTCAAGCTGGTGATCCGCCTGGCTCCCCTGGGGATCTTCGGCCTGGTGGCCGCGACCCTGGCCGAATCGGGCATGGCGGCGCTGCTCGACTACCTGCACCTGCTGCTGGTACTGGTCGGCTGCATGCTGTTCGTTGCCCTGGTGATCAACCCGGCCATCGTCTTCTTCAAACTGCGCCGCAACCCCTACCCGCTGGTCTTCACCTGCCTGCGCGAAAGCGGCCTAACCGCCTTTTTCACCCGCAGCTCGGCGGCCAATATCCCGGTCAACCTGCAGCTGTGCCAGCGCCTGGGCCTGCATGAGGAAACCTACTCGGTGTCGATCCCCCTGGGAGCCACCATCAATATGGCCGGGGCCGCCATCACCATCAGTGTGCTGACCCTGGCCGCCGTGCATACCCTGGGTATCGCCGTGGACCTGCCCACCGCCCTGCTGCTCAGCCTGCTGGCCTCGATCAGTGCCTGCGGGGCCTCGGGCGTGGCCGGCGGCTCGCTGCTGCTGATCCCCCTGGCCTGCAGCCTGTTCGGCATCCCCAATGACGTGGCCATGCAGGTGGTGGCGGTCGGTTTTATCATCGGCATCGTTCAGGACTCGGCGGAAACCGCGCTGAACTCCTCCACCGACGTGCTGTTCACCGCCGCGGCCTGCATCAGCGAAGAGCAGCGCCAGGCCTGACAGGCCGCCGCAACGAAAAAAGGCTTACGCAATGCGTAAGCCTTTTTATGGTCGCTGTGCGACGTAAAAAATTGCTCCCGGCAATTTTTCAGATTTGGCGTCCCCTGCTGGAATCGAACCAGCATCTAGCCCTTAGGAGGGGCTTGTTCTATCCGTTGAACTAAGGGGACCTGTTGCGGGCCGTTTGTACAAGCCACCGGCCGGGCCGCATCTTAGCGAGCCTGCACGCTTTTGTCATGCCGCTGCCATCAAGCCTTGGCCATACTCCTGCTGGATCAGCACGGAGATCGCCATGAAACAGCTCAAGCCCTCGCCAGACTCGCCTTTCTCTACCCTCAGCCTGCGCGCCGCCAGCGTCACCGACGCCGCCGCCCTGGCCGCGCTGCTGCAGCAACTGGCCCCGCAAGAACCGCGCGCCGACGCCAAGCTGTTGGCCCTGCGCCTGGCCGAACTGCCGGTCAGCCGCGCGGTACTGGTGGCCGAGCGCAATGGCAAGTTGCTGGGTACCTGCACGGTCAACCTGATCGAACACCTGGCGCACAACTTCGCTCGCTCGGCGATTCTCGAGGATGTGGTGGTAGATGCCGACGCCCGCGGCCTGGGCATCGGTCAGGCGCTGCTAAGCAAAGCCGTGGAACGCGCGCGCAGTTGGGGTTGCTACAAGCTGGCGCTGTCCAGTAGCCAGAGCCGCGAGGCCGCTCATCGCTTCTATGAACAACAGGGGTTTGAGCTGCATGGCGTCAGTCTGGCGCTCACGCTGGACTGAAAAACCTTGGTGGATAAGCTGCGCGTTATCCACCCTACCCGGCTAATCGCAGGTTGGATGCGAACGGCGCTGCACCGCTCGGGTAGCCTGGATAAGCCTTGGCGCAATCCGGGAAATACTCTGCACGGTCTGCCACATCCGGCTCCCGGACTGCGCTGCGCTTGTACGGGCTACAGCTCAAGCGCAAATACCCTATTCATCTACAACGCCGGGCATGCACGGCTTTAGAACAGCCCAAGGGTATGCAGAAACACAATCAAAATGCCCAGCGGCGTCAGCCAGCGCAGCAGCTGCCACCACAGGCCGAACAACTGCGGATGCTCAACACCCAAGGCCTCCTGCACGGTCTTGCGGCTTAACGCCCAACCGGTAAACAGCACGGTACCCAGCCCGCCCAGGGGCATCATCAGGTTGGTGGTCAGGTAGTCCAGGCTGTCGAAGAAGGTTTTGCCGAACAGAGTGATCTCGCTCCAGGCATTGAAGGAAAACACCGTCCCCAGGCTCAGCAGCCACAGCGCCACGCCGCTCAGCAGCACCGCCTTGAGGCGGCTGATGCCGAACTTCTCCGACAGCCAGGCGATGGTCGGCTCGCTGAGGGAGATCGCCGAGGTCAGGGCGGCGATGGCCAACATGATAAAGAACAGCCCGCCGACCAGCTGACCCAGGGGCATCTGGCCGAAGGCGATCGGCAGGGTGACGAAGATCAGCCCCGGCCCGGCACCTGGTTCCAGACCATTGGCGAACACCAGCGGAAAGATCGCCAGACCCGCCAGCAACGCCACCAGCGTATCGGCCAGGGCCACCATCAGCGAGGTGCGGGCAATCGAGGTACCGGCGGGCAGATAGGAGCCGTAGACCATCATCGCGCCACTGGCCAGGCTCAGGGTGAAGAAGGCATGCCCCAGGGCCACCAGCACGCCCTGGCCGCTGAGCTTGCTGAAGTCGGCGTCGAAGAGAAAATGCACGGCCTGCATAAAATGCCCGGTGGTGGCGGCATAGCCCACCAGAATCAGCAGCAGGACAAACAGCCCGGGCATCAGAAAGCGCAACGAACGCTCCAGGCCCTCGCGCACGCCCAGGCCAACGATGCCCAGGGTCAAGATCAGCACCAGGGTGCCGTAACCGGCCAGCTTCCAGGGGTCCGCCAGCAACGCGCCGAACAACGCGCCGCTGCTCTCGCCATCCAGGCCGGCAAAGCCACCGCTGAGCGCCGCCGGTGCATAGGCCAGGGCCCAGCCGGCCACCACCGCATAGAAACTCAGGATCAGAAAGCCGGTCAGCACCGCCACGGTCCCCAGCCAGCGCCAGTGCCGGCTTGCGCCGGCGGCCTTGGCCAATAGCGCAAATGCCCCTTCCGGGTTGGCCCGGCCGCGACGGCCGATCATCACCTCGGCCATCAGCAGCGGAATGCCGATCACCAGGATGCAGGCCAGGTAGACCAGAACGAAGGCACCGCCACCGTTCTCCCCGGTGATATAGGGAAACTTCCAGATATTGCCCAGCCCTACAGCCGAGCCCGTGGCGGCGAGAAAGAATACCCAGCGCGACGACCATAGGCCGCGCGCGCCTGAACTGCTGTTGCCGTCGACACTGCTGGTGGCGGCGATACTGTCTTGACTCATCGATCATGCCCTCTTGTTGTTGTAATGGCTGACATCGGCTGGTGCGCTTTACTCACCGCCGTTGAGGCGTTCCAGGGCCAGGCGGTCGGCGATCTGGGTGGTGCTGCAGCCGTCGGCCGCGGCGCGCTGGAAGATCTGCTGCAGGGTGTCGCCTATGCCTTCGATATGCGCCTTGAGCTGCGCGGCGCTGCCACCGGTGCGCTCGTAGCAGACATCGATAATGCCGCCGGCGTTGATCGCGTAATCCGGCGCGTACAGACACTCGTTGCGGCGCAGGGTTTCCGCCAGGCTGGCATCGGCCAACTGGTTGTTGGCGGCCCCGGCGATAATCGGCGCACGCAGGGTTTCCAGGGTTTGCAGGTTGATGATGCCGCCCATCGCGCAGGGCGCGAAAACATCCACCTCCAGGGAGAAAATCTCCTGCTGCGTCACGGCGGTTGCGCCCAGCTGCTCCACCGCGCGGCGCACATTGGCCGGAACTATGTCGGTGACCCACAACTCGGCCCCGGCCTCCTTGAGGTGCCGCGCCAGGCTGAAGCCGACCTGGCCCACGCCCTGGATCGCCACCCTCAGGCCGCGCAGGTCGTCACGCCCCAGGCGGTGTTTGACCGCCGCCTGGATGCCGATAAACACCCCATAAGCCGTGGAGGGCGAAGGGTCGCCATTGCGCAAGCCACCCTCAAAGCCTTCGCGCTGTCCGGCCCCGGCCACATGGCGAGTGCGCTCGGCCATGATCTGCATCTCGGCGACCCCAGTGCCAGAATCCGCCGCGGTGATATAGCGCCCGCCCAGGCTGTCGACGAAATCGCCCATGGCCTGGAACAGCGCGGCGCTCTTGCCGCTATGCGGGTCGCCGATGATCACTGCCTTGCCGCCACCGAGCGGCAGCCGGGCGAGTGCCGACTTGTAACTCATGCCGCGCGACAGGCGCAGCACATCGCGCAGCGCTTCATCGTCATTGGCGTAGGGCCACATGCGGCAACCGCCGAGGGCCGGGCCGAGGTTGCTGTTGTGAATGGCGATAATCGCCTTCAGGCCGCTGGCCTGGTCGTGGCCATAGACCACCTGTTCGTGGTGGTCGAAGTCGATATGGGAAAACACGGACATGCTGTACCTCGGTTTTTTTCTTGTAAGAAGCCGCCCTCTTCCAGTGAAGGGAGAGGGTCAGCGCTATAAGTGACGGCTGGTGTTAAGCAGCGGGTTCGAACAATTGCACCGCAGCAATCTCGCTGACGACCATGCGCGCCTTGAGCTGGCTGCTCTGCTCGCGCACCTTGGCCAGGCTGCGTTCCTTGACGTGACCATAGCCGCGGATCTGCTCCGGCAGCTCGGCCAGGGCCAGCGCCGTGCGGTAGTTGTCGGCGTTGAGTTCCTTGAGCAGGTACTTGAGGTTCTGCTCGTAGTCGTCGATCAACTGCAGCTCAAGCCGGCGTTCGACGCTGTAGCCGAACAGGTCCAGCGGTGTGCCGCGGAGGAACTTGAACCTGGCCAGTACACCAAACGCCTTGAGCATCCAGGCACCAAACTGACGCTTGCGCGGCTCGCCGGTGCTGGCATCCGGCTTGCTCAGCCAGGACGGTGCCAGATGGAACTCCAGACGGTAATCACCGCTGAACTGCGCCTCCAGCTGACGGATAAAACTGCCATCGCTGTACAGCCGCGCCACTTCGTACTCGTCCTTGTAGGCCAGGAGCTTGAAGTAGTAACGCGCCACGGCCTTGCTCAACGCCTGGTCGGCGCTGTTGTCGACCTGCTGCATCCGCGCCACCTGCTCACGATAGCGCTCGGCGTAGGCGGCGTTCTGGTAGGCGGTCAGGCGCACCACGCGGTCGGCAACGATTTCTTCCAGGGTCTGGCAATGCGGTGCTTCGATCACTTCCGGCTTGGCCAGACGTTCCACGGCGACCGCATCATGGGCCGCACGACGGCCCCAGAGAAATGCCTGCTGATTGAGCTGCACGGCCACGCCGTTAAGCTCGATGGCCTTGTTGATGGCTTCGGCGGAAACCGGTACCAGGCCCTTCTGGTAAGCGAAACCGAGCATAAACAGGTTGGTGGCGATGCTGTCGCCGAGCAGGCGCGTAGCCAAACGGCTGGCATCGACAAAGTGAGTTTTGCTCGCACCCACCGCCTCGATCAGCGCTTCGCGCATGGCCGCGCCGGGCACCTGGGCATCGGGGTTGCGGGTGAATTCGGCGGTGGCCGCTTCATGGCTGTTGACCACCGCATGGGCGATTTTGTCATTCAGCTTGGCCAGGGCCTCTTCGCTGGCCGAAACCACCAGATCGCAGCCGAGCAGCAGATCGGTTTCCCCGGCGGCGATGCGTACGGCAAAGATATCGTCCTGCTTGGCGGCAACGCGGATATGGGTAATCACCGGGCCGAACTTCTGCGCCAGGCCAGCCTGATCGAGCACGCTGCAGCCCTTGCCTTCGATATGCGCGGCCATGCCGAGCAACGCGCCGACGGTGGTGACACCGCTGCCGCCGACACCCGGCAGAAGGATATTCCACGGCCGCTCCAGAGTCGGCTGCTTGGGCTCCGGCAGGGCAATAAACAGTGCGCTCAAACCCACGGCTTCGGGCTTGCGCAGGCTGCCGCCGTGCACAGTGACGAAGCTTGGGCAGAAGCCTTCGACGCAGCTGAAATCCTTGTTGCAGGAGTTCTGATCGATCTCACGCTTGCGCCCCAGTTCGGTTTCCAGCGGCAGCACTGACAGGCAGTTGGATTTCACGCTGCAATCGCCACAGCCCTCGCATACCGCCGAGTTGATAAAGGCACGCTTCTGCGGATCGACCAGCTTGCCGCGCTTGCGCCGACGGCGTTTCTCGGTGGCGCAGGTCTGGTCATAGATAAGCACCGAGCAGCCCTGGAACTCACGCAACTCGCGCTGCACGGCATCCAGATCGCGGCGATGGTGGAAGGTGACGATGGGCGCGAAAGTGGCGCGGGTCGGGTATTTCTCCGGCTCGTCGGTAACCAGGGCGATGCGTTTCACCCCTTCGGCGTACACCTGCTGGCTCAGTTGATCGACGCGCAGTTCGCCGTCGATGGGCTGGCCGCCGGTCATGGCCACGGCGTCGTTGTAGAGAATCTTGTAGGTGATATTCACCCCGGCGGCCACTGCCGCGCGCAGGGCCAGTTGGCCTGAGTGGAAGTAGGTGCCGTCACCCAGGTTCTGGAAGATATGCGCGGTATCGGTAAAGGGGGCCTGGCCGATCCAGGTCGCGCCCTCGCCGCCCATCTGGGTAAAGGTGTCGGTGTTACGGTCCATCCACTGGGTCATGTAGTGGCAACCGATACCGCCCTGGGCGCGGCTGCCTTCCGGCAGTTTGGTCGAGGTGTTGTGCGGGCAACCGGAGCAGAAATGCGGGGTGCGCACGGTGGTGTGCTTGGGCGCGGCCAGCGATGCTTCCTTGGCGGCGAGAAAGGCCAGGCGCTCTTCGATCTGCGGACTGCTGTAGATCGGCGCGAGCCGCTTGGCGATGGCGCGAGCGATCATCGCCGGGGTCAGTTCGGACAGGTTCGGCAGCAGCGAATGGCCGGCCTCGTCAAACTCGCCCACCACCACCGGGCGTTTGCCCACTGGCCAGTTGTAGAGCTGACCGGTGAGCTGGTCTTCGATAATGCTGCGTTTTTCCTCGACCACCAGAATTTCGTCCAGGCCCTCGGCAAATTCATGCACCGAGACCGGTTCCAACGGCCAGCTCATGCCGACCTTGAGCACGCGCAGGCCAACCTGGGCACACAGCGCTTCATCCAGGCCGAGGTCATCCAGGGCCTGACGCACGTCGAGGTAGGACTTGCCGGTGGTGATAATGCCAAGGCGCGGGTTGGGCGAATCGAGTTTGATCTGGTTGAGGTTGTTGGCCAGGGCAAAGGCGCGGGCGGCGTAGATCTTGTAGGTGTTGAGGCGCGCTTCCTGGGCCAGGGGCGGGTCCGGCCAGCGGATATACACGCCGTCTTCCGGCAGCTGGAAATCCTCGGGAATCTTCACCTGGATACGCAGTGGGTCGACATCCACCACGGCGGAGGAGTCGACGTTCTCGGCGATGGTTTTCAGCGCCACCCAGCAACCGCTGTAACGCGACAGCTCCCAGCCGATGATGCCGTAATCGAGAATTTCCTGAACGTTGGCCGGGTTGAGCACCGGGATCGAGGCGGCGATAAACGCATGCTCGCTCTGGTTGGCGATGCTTGAGGATTTGCAGCCATGGTCGTCACCGGCCAGCAGCAGCACGCCGCCATGCTCGGACACGCCGGCCGAGTTGCCGTGCTTGAACACATCGCCACAGCGGTCCACGCCCGGGCCCTTGCCGTACCACATGGCGAATACGCCGTCGTAACGCGCACCGGGGAACAGGCTGGTCTGCTGGCTGCCCCACACCGAGGTGGCGGCCAACTCTTCATTGACGCCCGGCTGGAAGTGGATGTGATTCTCTTTGAGGTACTGCTTGGCGTCCCACAGGCTCTTGTCGAGGTTGCCCAGGGGCGAGCCACGGTAGCCGGAAATAAAGCACGCGGTATTCAGGCCATGGGCGGCATCGCGTTGCTTCTGCAGCATGGGCAGGCGGGTCAGCGCCTGGGTGCCGGTGAGGTACAGGTGACCAGTGGCAAGGCGGTACTTGTCATCCAGGCGGATCTCGGCCAGAGACATGCGGTCGCTCCTTTTATTTTTATGGAGAGCAAGGCGGGCAACGGTGAGTGCCAACCGGGTTCTGTTGCGCCCGGGATCACCGGGCGCAACGACTGGCTAAAAATATGACTGAGCGGTACTGAGAAATTCTTTCTATTTGCTGGCCGTTTTGCAGATACTGCGCATGATCAATCCAACAAGAACAAAAAACTGGAAATATTCATGCAGGAAAAACTCAGCCCCATCGACCGCAAGATTCTTCGCCTGCTGCAGCACGACGCCGACCTCTCCGCCGCCGAGATCGCCGAGAAGGTGGAATTGTCACAATCACCCTGCTGGCGGCGGATTAACCGCATGCAGGAGGAAGGCCTGATCGAGCGCAAGGTCGCCCTGCTCAACCCCCAGTTGCTGGGCCTGGGCATGACCGTGTTTGTCGATATCAAGCTGTCTGCCCATGGCCGCAAGAACCTGGAAGAATTCGAACAGGCGGTAGTCGGCTACCCCGAGGTGCTGGAGTGCTACACCATGGCCGGCGGCTCGGATTACCTGCTCAAGGTGGTGGCCAAGGACATCGCCGGCTACGAGCGCTTTCTGCGCGACCACCTGCTGCAACGGCCCCATGTGCAGGAAGCGCATTCGCATATCGCCATGAGCGAGGTCAAACGCACCACAGAATTGCCGCTGGATTAGGACCGCCGCTGGCCTTGCACTGAACCACCTTAGCCTCGGTGCTGTTCTATGGCGACCGCTGGCCCGTAGGGTGCGCTGTGCGCACCAAAATTTCCTTATCCTCGGTGCGCGCAACACACCCTACCCGGTTGGTACCCGCCCACCACAGCGCCAACGGGCCGAGCAGCAGTAGTAGGCCCATCAGGGCAAAGGCTGCCCACCAACCGAGCAGGCTCTTGTCGCCCAATAGATCCAGACTGATGCCAAACAGCAACGGACCGAGGAAGGCACCACTGAAACCGGTGCAGGAATACAGCGCCATGGCCGCACCACGGTGGCTGGCCGGGGCCACGGCGATCAGGCCGGCGGTCAGGGAGGACGAGTCGGCGGTGACGGTGATGCTGTAGAGCAGCACCAGCACCAGCATCAGCCAGAACGGCAAGGCCGCACTCAGGCCGATAAACAGCGCCAGCACGGCCGAGCTGAGCATCACCGCGATCAGCCAGCGCTGCCGGCCAAAACGCAGCGCCAGCTCGTTGCCGAAGATGCTCGCCGGCATGCCGATCAAAGTCACCAGCATCGCCACCCAGGTGCCGGACAGCCAGGGATCGTTGCCCTGCAATTGCCCGGAGAACACCACAAAAGCCACCACCCAGGCGCGCAGGGCAAACAGCTCAAGGTTATGCACCGCATAGGCCAGGCAGTAGGCCGCCACCGCGCGGCTCTTTAATGGGGCCAAATCCAGCAGCTTGCGCGGCGCATGCTGCACCACCGCCTTGGGCTGCAAGCCCCAATAGACCATGGCCCAGGCCAGCAAGGCGCAGACGCCGCTGAGCAGGGTCGGCAACTGCCAGCCGCCAAACTTGGCCAGCTCGCCGGCGAGAATAAACGACAGCGCCGTGCCCAGACCGAAGCTCGCTGTATAAAACGCCACCGCACGCGACTGCGCCGGCCCTTCGATTCGCTCGGACAGCGCCTTGAGCCCCGGCATATAGGTGCCCGCCAAACCGACGCCCGCCAGCACTCGCCAGGCCAGGGCCGACCAAAAGCCATCGGCGAAGACAAAGCCGGCATTGGCCACGGCAGTCAGCAGCATCGCCGCCAGGTAGATCAGCCGCGCATCGTATTTGTCGGTCAGCCCGGTAAGGATCGGCACCGCGACCATATAACCGAGAAAGAACCCGCCACCGATCCAGCCCGCCTGGGTATTAGTCAGTCCCCACAGCGCCTGAAAGTCCGGCAGCAAGGCGGCAAACAGAGCAAAGCCAGCCATGCCCAGGGTTTCCGCGCCGCATAGCAGCAGTGTCACGCGACGGGCGTTCATAGCACTCGCCCATCGCAGGCCAGGCTAACCCCCGCAGGCAAGGCATCGGGGTGTTCCAGCAGCCAGGCGTCGAAGCTGTGGCCGATATGGGTAAGCACGGTTTGTCTTGGTTGCAACTGCTCGACCACTTCCAGCGCGCGGGTCAGGTCGTTGTGGTTGCGCGGGGCGATGGGCTGCGGCGCGGTGGAGCAGTCCAGCACCAGTAGATCCAGCGGCTGCTGGCGCAGCACCTCGGCGCTGGCGTCCGGTACGCCGAGGGTGTCAGTGAGATAGGCGATACGCCGCTGTTCGCCACTCGCCGTTAAGCCTTCCAGCAAATAGCCAAAGGTCGGTTTGGAGTGATTGAGCGGCAACGCCGCCACGCTTAACTCGCCCATTTGCCGCCGCTCGAAGGCGGCAAACGGCTGGCTGAAATCGAGAATACCGGGGTGCTTGTACAGGTCGGCCAGGCCTTCTGGATCATCCGGGCCATGTACCGGAATAATCAGCCCCTGGCCCCAGCGCAGGTGCAGCAAGCCTTGGGCGTGATCGGCATGGTAATGGGTTTGCAGAATGCCGCTCAGGCTATGGGGCGGGAAGCGCTCGCACAAATCGGTCAGGCCCGAGTCGATCAACCAGCGCTGCGCGCCGCATTCGATCAGGGCGCAGCAAGGCCCACGACGCCGCGCTGGGTAAACCCGCGCGCTGTCACAGGCCGGGCAGTTGCAGTTGTACACCGGCACCTGGCGCGCATCGGCGGTGCCGAGCAGGGTCAGGCGCATGCGCGGGCATCGCTAAGCAGTTGCAGCAGCTGGGTGACGGTTTGGTCGAGGGGGCCGGAGTTATTGAGCAGCCGCACGTCTGAATGGCCATCGCCCCTCACCCCAACCCTCTCCCCCAAGGGGAGAGGGGGCTGTAGCGTACGGCTGCGCGCCAGGCGGGCCTCGATCTGCTCGGCGCTTTCCCGGCCGCGCGCCTGCAAGCGCTGACGCAATGCCGCTTCATCCACCTGCAGCAGAATCGCCAGCAGCTCGGGATAACGCTGGCGGGCCTGGGCCAGATGCCCGCGCGAACCGTTGACCAGCACGTCCTGTCCCGCCGCCAGCCAGTCATCGATCTGCCGTGGGATGCCATAGGCCAGGCCGTTGGCGCGCCAGCTCAGGGCAAAGGCGCCGGCGGCTTCCTGCTGGTCGAACTCGGCTGGCGACACGCCGATGGCCTCCTCGCCCACCGCTTCCGCCGAGCGGGTAATGACCCGGCGGGCGATCACACAATTTCGCTCACCCAAGCGCTCGCGCGCGGCATTCAACAGGCTGTCCTTGCCCGAGCCCGAAGGCCCCATCAGATAGATCAACCGGCCTGTCATCAGAACACCCTTTTCGCTTGTCGCCAGACTTGCTGGATCACCGCCTGGCCCCCGTGCACCTGCGCCTGCACCAGGTCGGCACGTAGGCCGACGCGGATTTCGCCGCGATCATGCAGCCCCGCCGCCTGTGCCGGCACGCGGCTGACGGTGGCAATCGCTCGCGGCAGATCATAGCCGTTATCCTGCCCGGCCAGCAGCAAAGCGGCCTGCAACAGGCTGGCCGGGTAGTAGTCGCTGGAGAGGATATCCAGCACGCCATGCCGGGCCAGTTCGGCGGCGGCGATATTGCCCGAGTGCGAACCACCACGCACGATATTCGGCGCGCCCATCAGCACCTTCAGGCCCTGCTCGTGGCTGGCCTTGGCCGCCTCCAGGGTGGTGGGAAACTCGGCGATGGACATGCCAAAGCTCGCCGACTCCTGCACATGGGCCAGGGTCGCGTCGTCGTGGCTGGCCACGGAAATACCACGGGCCTGACAGTCGGCAACAATGCTGCGACGCTGACGGTCGCTGTACTGCTGCGAGTTGTCCACCTGCTCGACGATAAAGGCATTCATCTCCGCCTCGCTGAGGTGGTACTTGCCCATGTAGTACTCGCGGTATTTGTCCTCCTTGGCGAACTGACGCTGGCCCGGCGCGTGGTCCATCACCGAGACCAGTTGCACCAGCGGGTGCTCGACCAGATCGCGAAACACCGTGAGGGTCTCGGGGTGGCAGACCTCGCAACGCAGGTGCAGACGGTGATCGGCGCGCATATGCCCGGCCGCTGCCGCTGAAGCAATCGCTTCGAGCATCGCCGGCAATTGCTGCATGCGCTTGCCGCGCGGATTGACGTCGCCAATCGCCAGGGCATCGAACACCGTGGTGATGCCGGCCGAGGCGATCTGCGCATCATGGGTCAGCACCGCCGAAGCCGATGGCCAATCCACTCCCGGCCGTGGGCTCATATATTTTTCCAGGTTATCGGTGTGCAGCTCGACCAGGCCGGGCAGCAGGTAATCACCGTTCAAGTTCTGCGCCTGGGGCAAGCCGCTGACGCCCTCTTCCACCTGAGCAATCAGGCCGTCACGCAACACCAGGGTGCCGACAAACTCCTGCTCGGCGGTGACGATCCGCGCGTTGGTAAGAATCTGTTCAACCGGCATAGATGTACTCCTGTTGCGCCGCAGCGCTCATATCCTGGCTCATATCAAGAAAGCGATCAGCCACCGCCTCACGGGCGGCGCGATCATGGAAGATGCCGATCAGCGCGCTACCGGCAGCCTTGGCTTCAGCGATCAGCTCCAGCACCACCTGGCGGTTGGCGTCGTCCAGCGAAGCGGTGGGCTCATCCAGCAGCATCAGCGGCCAGGCGACCATAAAGCCGCGGGCGATATTCACCCGCTGCTGCTCGCCGCCGGAGAAGGTGCCAGGAGCCAGCTGCCACAGGGCTTGGGGGATATTCAGGCGGCTGAGCAGGCTTTTCGCCCGAGCCTCGGCATCGGCCTTGCTCCAGCCACGGGCCAGGGCCAGGGCCGGCTCCATCACCACATCCAGGGTGGCGACCCGAGGAATCACCCGTAGAAACTGGCTGACATAGCCCAGGGTCTGCCGGCGTACCGCCAGCACCTGGCGCGGTTCGGCACCGACCAGCTCGACCCATGCGCCGTTGTGCAGCACGCGAATGCTGCCGCCAGCGGCCAGGTAATTGCCGTACAGGGTGCGCAGCAAGGTCGACTTGCCGGCACCGGATTGGCCGTGCAGCACCAGGCATTCGCCGGCGCGCACGCTGAAATGCAGCCCGTTCAACACATTCAGCACCACGCCATGCTGCTGATGCAGGGTAAAGGTCTTGCTGAGGCCGGAGACCTCGATAAGCGTATTCATGATTGACCTCATATTGACCGGCAGCCCGCATGCAATCCGGGCTGCACGCATGTCAGGGCTGCAGGACAGACGACACCAGCAACTGCGAATAGGGATGCTGCGGGTCGTCGAGAATCTGGTCAGTGAGACCGGCCTCGACCACATGGGAGCGGCGCATCACCATCAGCCGATCCGCCAGCAAGCGCGCCACGGCCAGGTCATGGGTGACGATCACCACCGCCAGGTCCAGCTCGCGCACCAGGCCGCGCAGCAGGTCGAGCAGGCGCGCCTGCACCGACACATCGAGGCCGCCGGTGGGCTCGTCCATAAAGATCAGCCGTGGGCTGGAAACCAGGTTGCGGGCGATCTGCAAACGCTGCTGCATGCCGCCGGAGAAGGTTCGCGGCAGATCGTCGATGCGCAGCGGGTCGATCTCCACCTGCTTCAGCCAGTCGATGCCGGCCGCGCGCAGCTCGCTGTAATGGCGCACGCCCTGAGCCATCAACCGTTCGCCGATATTCGCCCCGGCCGACACACCCATGCGCAGGCCATCACGCGGGTTCTGCTCGACAAAACCCCACTCGGTACGCAGCAACGTGCGCCGCTGCGCCTCACTGGCGCTGTACAGGTCGACCCAGTTGCCGGCCGTATCGCGATAACTGACTGAGCCGCGATCCGGCGGGCAGCGCCCGGAGAGCAGGCTGAGCAGGGTCGACTTGCCCGAACCGGACTCGCCGACGATACCCAACACTTCGCCCGGATACAGATCGAACGACACGCCCTGGCAGCCCTTCTCCAGGCCGTACAGGCGGGTCAGGTCACGCACGCTGAATAGCGGCTGCGCCGTTTCGTTGTGCAGGTGCAATTTTTCGGCAGCACTCATTGCTCGCCCTCCTCTTCAAGGTCACGGCGTTGCATGCAGTAGTCGGTGTCGGAGCACACGAAGCGTTTGCTGCCGGCATCGTCGACGATCAGCTCGTCCAGGTAGGAATCCTGACTGCCACAGAAGGCGCAGCATTCGTCCCAGCGCTGGATCTCGAAGGGGTGATCCGCGAAGTCCAGACTCACCACCTGGGTGTAGGGCGGCACGGCATACAGGCGCTTCTCGCGACCTGCGCCAAACAGCATCAATGCCGGGCTCATATGCAGCTTGGGGTTGTCGAATTTGGGGATCGGCGATGGGTCCATCACGTAGCGCTCATCGACCGTCACCGGGTAGGCGTAGCTGGTGGCGATATGGCCGAAGGTGGCAATGTCCTCGTACAGCTTCACATGCATCACGCCGTAATCCTCCAGCGCATGCATGGTCCGGGTCTCGGTTTCCGAGGGCTCGATAAAGCGCAGCGGCTCAGGGATCGGCACCTGATAGACCATGATCTGATCATTGCGCAGTGCGGTTTCCGGGATGCGGTGACGGGTCTGAATCACCGTCGCCTCCGGCGTGCGCGTAGTGGTTTTGACTCCGGCGGTGCGGGCGAAGAAGCGGCGGATCGACACTGCGTTGGTGGTATCATCCGCGCCTTGGTCGATCACTTTGAGCACATCCTCGGCACCGAGAATCGCGGCGGTCAGCTGCATACCGCCGGTGCCCCAGCCGTAGGGCAGCGGCATCTCGCGACCACCGAACGGCACCTGGTAACCGGGAATCGCCACGGCCTTGAGCAGGCCACGGCGGATCATGCGTTTGGTCTGCTCATCGAGGTAGGCAAAGTTATAGCCAACCTCAGTTGCATACTGCGTTTGGGCCTGGGCATTCATGCGCGTTGCTCCTCGGCGGCCGGCTGCTCGCACGTCTGCTTGCGCAGTTTGCGGATCAGCTCCAGCTCGGATTGGAAGTCGACGTAGTGCGGCAATTTCAGGTGCGAGACGAAGCCGGCAGCCTCGACGTTGTCGCAGTGCATCAGCACGAATTCCTCCTGCTGCGCCGGGCCTTCCACTTCCTCGGCGTATTCGGCGGCGCGCAGCGAGCGGTCGACCAGGGCCATGCCCATGGCCTTGCGCTCGGCATAACCGAAGGCCAGGCCGTAGCCACGGGTGAACTGCGCATCGATACCCTTGCCGCCGACGAACTGGTTGACCATCTCGCACTCGGTCACCTCGATATCGCCCAGCGGCACGGCAAAACCGAGCTCTTCCGGCTCCAGCCAGACCTCGACCTCGCCGATGCGGATCTCCCCGGCAAAGGGGTGATTGCGCCCGTAGCCGCGCTGGGTGGAATAGCCCAGGGCCAATAGGAAGCCTTCATCACCGCGGGCCAGGGCCTGCAGGCGCTGAGCGCGGCTGGCGGGGAAATCCAGCGGCTCGCGGGTGATGTCCGGTACCGCAGTGCCGTCATCCGCCTCGCGGGCCATCAGGCCTTCGTCGGCGAGAAAATCCAGCACCCGCGGGCACGGCGACAACTCAGCCTGCGGATCGACCTGCGGGCCTGGCTGTTCGCCCTCGGCCAGCAGGGCGAAATCCAGCAGGCGGTGGCTGTAGTCGAAGGTCGGGCCGAGAAGCTGGCCGCCGGGCAGGTCCTTGAAGGTTGCCGAGATGCGCCGGGTCAGCTGCATCTGCGTGGTGTCCAGCGCGGCGCTGGCACCGAAACGCGGCAGCGTGGTGCGGTAGGCGCGCAGCAGGAAGATCGCTTCCATCAGGTCGCCAGCCGCCTGTTTGATCGCCAGAGCGGCCAACTGCGGGTCGTACAGCGAGCCTTCGCTCATCACCCGCGCCACAGCCAGGGGCATCTGCTCGCGCACCTGCTCGACACTGAGTTCAGGAATGGAGGTATCGCCACGGCGCTTCTTGGCCAGTAGCAGATGGGCATTGTCGATGGCGCGCTCACCACCTTTGACGGCGACGTACATCAGGCAGCCTCCTCGGCATTCAGCAGCACGCGGGTGCTGCGCGGCAGACCGATAACCTGCTCACCAGCGGCGAAGAAGGCATCCAGGCCACGGGGAAAGGCACTGCGCGCCTGGCGCTGTTGCCAAAACACTGCCGGCAGCGGTAGCTCGACGCAGCGCACACCCTTGATCCCCGGCCCGCGCCAGCGCAGGGCTGCGCCATTACTGAGGGCATCGAGCTGGATCAGCAAGGTGCAGGACTGGTCCGGGTAGCGCTCGCTGCCATTGTCGAAGGCCGACAGGTCGGTCAGCTCGCTTTCATCGAGCAGGGCAAACAGCGCCAGTTCGCGCTCGGCGACAATCGGGCAGCCGCAGTGGAACGCCAGGTTGGCGCGGATCGCCGGAGTGTCGAAACGCGGTGCCAACCACAGCGGCGTGTCGCCATCGAGAAACGCCAGACACAGGGCGTAGGTCGCCGGATTGAGGTTTTCCAGGGCCAGGGCGCGGTTCAGCGGTTGCGCGAGACCTGGCTCGGCCAGGGCCTTGAGGGCGCTGCGGAAACTGGTCTGCGCGTCCAGCACCGGATCGTTGAAGGCCGGTTGCAGCCATTGCGAGCTATTCGCCGCGTTCATCAGTCTTCTCCTCGGACCAGGGTGAAGAATTCCACCTGGGTGGTTGCGGTTTCTGCGGCCTTGGCCGCCTGTTGGGCCTGTTGCGCGGCCGCCAGGGGTTCGATCAGTCGGCTCAGCCAATGCGGCTGCTCGCTGCCCTGCAAATGCGCGTCGGCCAGGGCCGCCAGTTCGGCGTGTTGTTTGTCGCGGCCGGCCACGTAGCTGTATCCGGTGCGGCCATCGGCCAGGCGCACCACGCAGCGGGTCACGCTCATCTCACCAAGGTTGAACGGGCTGCCAGTGCCGCCCACACGCCCACGTACCAGGGTCATGCCGATTTCCGGGGCGCGAATCAGGCGGTAGTCGGCTTCCTTCAACGCCGACTCATAGGCCGCCAGTTGGCTGCCGGCGCGGGCGAGCACGCCCATCCAGCGCTGACGGGTGGCGATCTGCGGGTCGCTGTGCTGCATGTCGCTGTGCGGTCTATCGCGGTTCATCAACAAGCCTCCATCAAAGGGCGAGCTGGTACTGGAAGCGGTCGGCGCGGCTGGTCGATAACGACAGCTCCACCGGCCGTCCGGCCAGATCGCGGGAAAGGGTTTGCACGCTAAGCAGCGGCGCGTGCCGGGGCATCAACAGGCGCGCGGCCTCATCCCGACTGGGCAGGCGCGCGCCGATCAGGCTGAAGGTGCGAGTCAGCGGCAGGCCGCGCTGGCTGAGGTAATGGCGCAGCGAGCCGCCCTGGTAGTCGGCCAGCAGCTCGGCATATTCGGTGCTGAACGCGTGACGAATCAGGCTGACCGGCTGGCCTTCAATCAGGCGCAGGGTGCTCAGCTCCAGCAGTTGCGCACCACTGGCCAGCTGCAGGTATTCACGCTCCTCGCAACCGGCCGGGCGCAGGCGGCTTTCCAGCAATTGCGCCTCGACCTTGTGGCCGAGCGCCGAGAGCGAGGCGCTATAGGCGCTGCCGGCCTGCATCGGGTAGATCAGCGGTTTGGCCAGCACCCGCGTACCCTTGCCCTGTTGGCGCAGCAGGCGGCCTTCGAGCACCAGCTCATCCACCGCGCGGCGTAGGGTGTGGCGGTTGACTGCAAAACGCGCGGCCAGCTGCACCTCGGCCGGCAGGTAATCGCCGGGGCTCATGCGCTGCAGCTCATCGCGCAGCACGGCGGCCAGTTCGCGGTACAGCGGCTCGGGTTGTCTAGACAAGTGCATGGCTAATAAAGGGCATCCGCAGATGCCCGCTCTCCGTCAGATAAATTGTTTGCGCAGGCGTTGCGAGATGATGTCCAGCAGGCTGACCACCAGGATGATCACGATCAGCAGGGCGCAGGTCTGGGCGAACTGGAAGCCGCGAATCGCTTCCCAGAGAATCACCCCGATACCGCCGGCGCCGACCATGCCGACCACAGTTGCCGAGCGCACGTTGGATTCGAAGCGGTACAGCGAGTAGGAAATCCACAGCGGCAGGACCTGCGGAATCACCCCGTAGATGACTTCCTGCAGCGCGCTGGCGCCGGTGGCGCGTACGCCTTCCACCGGGCCCGGATCGATGGCCTCGACCGCCTCGGCGAAGAGTTTGGCGAGCACCCCGGTGGTGCCGATAAACAGCGCCAGCACCCCGGCGAATGGACCCAGGCCGACGGCCACCACGAAGAGCATGGCGAAGACCATTTCATTGATCGAACGGCAGGCGTCCATCACCCGGCGGATCGGCTGATAGACCCACCACGGCACGATGTTTTCCGAGCAGAGAATGCCCAGCGGAATAGCCAGAACAATCGCCAGCACCGTGCCCCATAGGGCGATCTGTACGGTGACGATCATCTCCTTGAGGTACAGCTCCCAGTTGCTGAAATCGGGCGGAAAGAAGTCCGCGGCAAAGGTCGCCATGTTGCTGGAGTCGCGGATCAGCGCCAGCGGATTCATCTCCGCGCCCTGCCAGGACCAGGCCAACACAACGAAGAACAGCCCCCAGCCGATCAGCTGCAGCCAGGAACGCTTGGCGATCAGATCGGGCGTGGGTGCGGTGGTCAAAGTGGTCATAACAACATCTCGAATCAAGCGGCAGAAGAAAACGACCCGCCGTGGGCGGCGGGTCGAGAACTGCGATTAACCAGCGCTGGCAGGGCTCTGCTGGGCGATTTCAGCCATGCGCTTTTCCAGCTTGGCCAGCTCGGCATCCAGCTCCTTGAGCTTGGCGGCCTTGTCGTCTGCCTTGAGCTTGTCGTTGTTGGCCACTTCGGTACGCTGCTTGAACAGCTCCAGCTGGCGGATCGGCAGCAGCTGATCGTCAGTGGAGGCCTTGAACTTGGCCCACTGCAGACCTTCCAGCACCTTCAGCTCGGCTGGATCGTCGCCGTAGGTCATAAAGAATTCGCGCAACTTGTTCTTGGTCGCGTCATCGAGGTTCTTGCGCCATACCATCGGGTCGGAGGGGATCAGCGGCGAAGTCCAGATCACTTTCAGCTGGGCGGCTTTATCCGGCGCGGTGAGTTCCAGGCGCTGCATGCCTTCACTGTTGAAGGTGCCGATATCGACCTGCTTGTTGGCTACCGACAGGGCGTTGACTTCATGGCTGCCGTTGAGCGCACGCTTGAAGATCTTGTTGGCGTCGGCATTGTTCTGGGCGAACACGTAGTAGCCCGGTACCAGATAGCCCGAGGTGGAGTTCGGGTCGCCGTTGGCGAAGGTCAGGGTCTTGGCGTTTTTCAGCATGTCCTCGACCGAATTGATCGGGCTGTCCTTGTGCGCCAGCATCAGACTGTAATAGCCCTGCGAACCATCGGCCGCTACGGTCTGGGCGAAGACTTCACCACCAGCGCGGTCAACCGCTTCCATGGCCGACTTGTTGCCGTACCAGGCGATATCAACTTTGTCGAAACGCATGCCCTGGATGATCCCGGCGTAATCCGGGGCGAAGAAGGCGTTGATCTTGGTGCCGGTCTGCTTGCCCATGTCCGCCAGGAAGGGGTCCCACATGGCCTTGAGATTCTGCGAGGACTCGGTGGAGATGATGCCGAAATTGATTTCCTGCTCAGCAGCCTGGGCGGTGCCCAGAACCGAACCGGCCAGCAGCGTGGACGCAGCGAGAACGCGACTGATACGTTTGAACATGCAAAGTACTCCTAGTGCAGATGGGCAGACAGGGGTTGGCATAACAGGAAGGGCTCAGGCCTTGGCCAGGGTCAGTGGGACTTTCGGCTTGCGCGCACGGCGCGGCTTCTCTTCGGTTTGCGGCTCGGCTAGGAGCTCGGCACCGTAGAGATCGTTAAGGAAGTTGGGATGCAACTCGGCGGCGGTGCCGTCGTAATGAATACGCCCCGCTTTCAACGCCACGGCGCGCTGGCAATAGCGCATGGCGTAGTCGACCTGATGCAGGGTGACCACCACGGTGGTGCCATCTTCGCGGTTGATGTCGGCGAGAATCTGCATGACCTTGCGCGCTGACTCGGGGTCGAGCGAGGCAATTGGTTCGTCAGCCAGAATCACCTTGGCGCGCTGGCACAGGGCACGGGCAATCGCCACGCGCTGCTGTTGGCCGCCGGATAAAGTCGAGGCACGCTGCTGCGCCAGATCAGCCAGCCCCACGCGGGCCAGCGCCTGCAGCGCCCGCTGCTTTTCTTCGGCATTGAACAGACCGAAGCTGCCACGCCAGCGCGGCATACGCCCCAGGCAACCGAGCAGCACGTTCTGCAGCACGCTAAGACGGCCGACCAGGTTGAACTGCTGGAAGATGTAGCCGATGTCGGCACGCAGACGGCGCACTTCGCCATTCAGCCGGCCAGCGGCCTGCACCTCACGACCCAGCACCTGGATGCTGCCACCGCCGCTGCGATCGCAGCAGGCCAGGCCGGCAACATGACGCAGCAAGGTAGACTTGCCGGAACCCGAGGCTCCGATCAACGCCACCATTTCACCGGGTTCTACGGACAGCGCCAGATCAAACAGCGCCTGCTTGCGGCCGAACGTCTTGTTCAGGCTCTCGACCCGGATCACTGCGCTCATGGAATGCCTCCTTATTAAGGGTTACACCGCGGCGTGAAGCCGCCTGCTGGTGTAGACCAAGGTAGGCAAATCCTGTGTCAGGCCGATTAATGGGCCATGACACTTGCGTGACCATTGCTTTAACTTTTTCTCGCGCTCAGCCAGAAACCCTTGCTTTTTGCCGAATAAGGCGCATTTCTGATAGTCGGTGCTGGCAAAAAGCCTGCACACCGGCCACAATCACGTCACGCAATTGGCGTCAATTTAATGCCCCGCTAACTATGGGGGTAATAACATCGAATAGCGTTCCGGCTGAACGGTTAGTGCTATGAGTGGTCAAACCGGTGACTATTCCATAGCTCATTGCCAGTATCGCTTTCCTAAACTAACCGGTTTAATGTACGCGCCCTATGAAACCAGCACTCTATTCCAGCCGTACCGCTGACAAATTCGTTGTTCGCCTGCCCGACGGCATGCGCGAGCGTATCGCAGATGTCGCACGCAACCATCACCGCAGCATGAACTCGGAGATCATTGCTCGCCTCGAGCAAAGCATGCTCCAAGAAGGCTCCCTCGGTGATGACCTCAATATGCGCCTCGACAGCCCAGAGCTGTCATTGCATGAGCGTGAACTGCTGCAGCGCTTTCGCCAGCTGTCGCGTCGCCAGCAGAATGCCCTGGTGGCATTGATTGCTCACGACGTCGAAATGGCCAACGAAGAAGCCTGAGCTTCTACCCCCTAAAAACCGGCCTCTGGCCGGTTTTTTCGCTTGCATAAAAAAACCGCCTGAACGGCGGTTTTTTCATTGCCCTGGCGACTAGCCGACGAAGTTGAGCAGCACCCCCGCCGCCACCGCCGAGCCGATCACACCGGCCACGTTGGGCCCCATGGCATGCATCAACAGGAAGTTCTGCGGGTTGGCTTCCAGGCCCACCTTGTTCGACACCCGCGCCGCCATCGGCACTGCCGAAACGCCGGCCGAGCCAATCAACGGATTGACCTTGTTATCACTGAACATGTTCATCAGCTTGGCCATCAGCACACCCGCGGCAGTACCGGCGCAGAACGCCACCATGCCCAGGCTGAGGATGCCCAGGGTTTTCAGCTGCAGGAAGGAATCCGCCGACAGCTTGGAACCCACGGTCAGGCCGAGGAAGATGGTGACGATATTGATCAGCGCATTGCGCGAGGTATCGGCCAGACGCTCGACCACGCCGCTTTCACGCAGCAGGTTGCCGAGGGCGAACATGCCCACCAGCGGCGCGGCATCGGGCAGCAGCATGCCAACCAGTATGCACAGCACGATCGGGAAGATGATCTTCTCGGTCTGCCCCACAGGACGCAGTTGCTGCATCACGATGGCGCGCTCTTCCTTGGTGGTCAGCGCACGCATGATCGGCGGCTGGATCAGGGGCACCAGCGCCATATAGGCATAGGCCGCCACGGCAATCGGGCCGAGCAGATGCGGAGCCAGCTTGGAGGTCACGAAGATCGAGGTGGGGCCGTCGGCACCGCCGATAATAGCGATGGAGGCGGCTTCCTTGAGGGTGAATTCCAGACCCGGGATACCCAGGGAGGTCAACGCCAGCGCACCCAGCAAAGTGCCGAAGATGCCGAACTGCGCCGCCGCCCCCAGGAGCAGAGTCTTGGGGTTGGCCAGCATCGGCCCGAAGTCGGTCATGGCCCCGACGCCAAGGAAGATCAGCAGCGGGAAGATACTGGTGGGCAGGCCCACCTCGTAGATCATATGCAGAAAGCCCGAGCCTTCTGCCATGTTGGCCACCGGGATGTTGGCCAGCAGGCCGCCGAAACCGATCGGGATCAGCAGCAGGGGCTCGAAGCCCTTCTTGATCGCCAGGTAGATCAGCAGGATGCACACCGCGATCATAAACAGCTGACCGACCTCGACGTGGTACAGACCCGTGCTGTGCCAAAGCTTGAGGAGCTTTTCCATTACCGCGCTCCTTAACCGATGGTCAGCAGGCTGTCGCCCACCGCCACCGCATCACCGACCTTGACGTTGACCGCACCGATGGTGCCAGCCTTGAACGCACGGATCTCGGTTTCCATCTTCATCGCCTCGAGGATGATCAGCAGGTGACCCTCTTCGACGACCTGGCCCGGCTGCACCAGTACCTTGAAGATATTGCCGGCCAGCGGCGCAGCCTGAGGCTCGCCGCCGCCCACTGGCGCGGCCGCAACAGCGCCTGCGGCCGACGCGGATGCGCCGCCCACCGGCTTGATGCCGTCGATATCACCACCCTCGTTGACCTGCACGACAAAGGACTTGCCGTTGACTTCAACGGTATAGACCTCGGGCTTGCCGGCTTCGCGGGCAGGTTGCTCCTTGCCAGTCGGAGCCGGTTCGAAGGCCGCCGGGTTACCGCGGTTTTCCAGGAACTTCAGACCGATCTGCGGGAACAGTGCATAGGTCAGCACGTCGTCGATTTCATCGGCGGCCAGCTTGATGCCCTTCTCTTTGGCAATGCCCTTGAGTTCGGCGGTCAGCTTGTCCATTTCGGCTTCAAGCAGATCGGCCGGGCGGCAGGTAACGGCTTCAGCGCCATCCAGTACGCGCGCCTGCAGCTCTTTATTGAAAGGTGCCGGCGCAGCGCCGTATTCACCCTTCAAGATGCCGGCAGTTTCCTTGGTGATCGACTTGTAGCGCTCGCCGGTCAGCACGTTGATCACCGCCTGGGTGCCAACGATCTGCGAGGTCGGGGTCACCAGCGGGATAAAGCCGAGGTCTTCGCGCACCCGCGGGATCTCTGCCAGCACTTCGTCGAATTTGTCCTGGGCACCCTGCTCTTTCAGCTGGCCTTCCATATTGGTCAGCATGCCGCCCGGCACCTGGGCCACCAGAATGCGCGAGTCGACGCCCTTGAGGTTGCCTTCGAACTTGGCGTACTTCTTCCGTACTTCGCGGAAATACGCGGCGATTTCTTCCAGCAGCAGCAGATCCAGACCGGTATCGCGCTCGGAACCCTGGAAGATGGCCACCACGGACTCGGTTGGCGAATGACCGTAGGTCATCGACAGCGAGGAAATCGCGGTGTCGACGTTATCGATGCCGGCTTCCACCGCCTTGACGATGGCCGCAGTCGACAGCCCGGCCGTGGCATGGCATTGCATATGGATCGGGATCGACAGGGTCGCCTTGAGGCGCGTCACCAGCTCGAACGCGGTGTAGGGGGTGAGAATGCCGGCCATGTCCTTGATGGCCACCGAGTCGGCCCCCATGTCTTCGATCTGCTTGGCCAGATCAACCCACATCTCCAGGGTATGCACCGGGCTGGTAGTGTAGGAAATGGTGCCCTGGGCATGCTTGCCCAGCTGCTTGACGGCCTTGAGGGCGGTCTGCAGGTTGCGCGGATCGTTCATCGCGTCGAATACGCGGAACACATCGACGCCATTAAAGGCGGCACGCTCGACAAATTTTTCCACCACGTCATCGGCGTAGTGGCGGTAACCCAGCAGGTTCTGTCCGCGCAGCAGCATCTGCTGACGAGTGTTGGGCATGGCCTTCTTCAGCTCGCGGATACGATGCCAGGGATCTTCGCCCAGGTAGCGAATGCAGGCGTCAAAGGTCGCGCCACCCCAGGACTCGACCGACCAGAAGCCGACCTGATCGAGCTTGGGCGCGATTGGCAACATGTCTTCCAGGCGCACACGCGTGGCCAGGATCGACTGGTGGGCGTCGCGCAGCACCACATCGGTAATTCCGAGTGCTTGTTTAACGGCAGTCATACAGATGCTCCCTTTCGAACCTGACTCAACCGCGACGAGCGCGGTGCTGATTAATAGCGGATTGGATGGCGGCTAACAGCTCGGCGCTCGGCTCTTCGACAGCATGCCGGGTAACCGGTGGCAGCGCAGCGGGTACAGGTGTTTTCGAGGCAAACAGCTCGATCAGCCGTGACATTACACGGATCACCAGAACCAGCAGGACCAGAAAGAGAAATACGAAGCCCAGGCCGAAAAGCATGAGCTCGACACCCTCGAGCAGGAGTTCACTGGGGGTCATCTTGGCTCCCTTTGCCAGCAGCACTTCAGCTGCATTCATTATTGATAGGAGCGCCCGGGGCTGGACCCCGGACAAAGCTGGCGAACCTTAGCTTGAAACGAGCGTTTGAAGCAAATCCAAGACGGGCTAATGGGACATTTTCTGACGAAAAAGCGTCATCCACCCTATTGGGAACTCCTAGAGCAGAAACAGACTGGCCAGTCCCAGAAAGATAAAGAAGCCGCCACTGTCGGTCACCGCAGTAATCATCACGCTGGCCCCTAGCGCCGGATCTCGCCCCATACGCACCAGCGTCATGGGAATCAGCACGCCCATCATGGCCGCCAGCAGCAGGTTGAGGGTCATGGCCGCAGTCATCACCACGCCCAGGGACCAGCTGTCATAGAGCAGATAGGCCACCACGCCGATCACGCCACCCCAGACGATGCCGTTGACCAGGCCGACCCCCAGCTCCTTGCGAATCAGACGCGAGGTGTTGCCGGTGCTGACCTGATCCAGGGCCATGGCGCGCACGATCATGGTGATGGTCTGATTGCCCGAATTGCCGCCAATGCCTGCGACAATTGGCATCAGGGCGGCCAGCGCCACCAGCTTCTCGATCGAGCCCTCGAACAGACCAATCACCCGCGAGGCCATAAAGGCGGTGACCAGATTGATCGCCAGCCAGGCCCAGCGGTTGCGCAGGGATTTCCACACCGAGGCGAAGATATCCTCCTCTTCGCGCAGACCGGCCATATTGAGGACTTCGTTTTCGCTTTCCTCGCGGATCAGGTCGACCATTTCGTCAATGGTCAAACGGCCGATCAGCTTGCCGTTCTTGTCCACCACCGGCGTGGAGATCAGATCGTAACGTTCGAAGGCCTGAGCGGCGTCGTAGGCGTCCTCGTCCGGGTGGAAACTCACCGGATCGGTAGCCATGACTTCGCTGACCAGGCGCTCCGGATCATTGACCAGCAGGCGCTTGACTGGTAGCACGCCCTTAAGCACGCCGTCGTAATCGACCACAAACAGCTTGTCGGTGTGCCCGGGCAGCTCCTTGAGGCGGCGCAGGTAGCGCAGCACCACTTCCAGGCTGACATCTTCGCGGATGGTAACCATCTCGAAGTCCATCAGCGCGCCGACCTGATCCTCTTCATAGGACAAGGCCGAACGCACCCGCTCGCGCTGCTGGGCGTCGAGGGACTCCATCAGCTCATGCACGACATCGCGCGGCAGCTCGGAGGCCAGGTCAGCCAGCTCGTCGGCATCCATGTCCTTGGCGGCGGCGAGAATCTCGTGGTCGTCCATGTCGGCGAGCAGGGTTTCGCGCACCGCATCGGACACTTCGAGGAGGATATCGCCGTCGCGCTCGACCTTGACCAGCTGCCAGACGGTCAGACGGTCATCGAGCGGCAAGGCTTCGAGAATATGGGCTACGTCGGCGGAGTGCAGCTCGTCGAGCTTGCGCTGCAGCTCGGCGAGGTTCTGCCGGTGCACCAAGCTCTCCACCCGATCCTGGTGCTGGCCTTCCTGACGATGGGTCAGGTCTTCGACCACTTTGTGTCGATGCAGCAGTTCGACCACCTGGGCCAGGCGGTCCTGCAGGCTTTCCTGCGGTTTTTTCGCTTCTACTTCAGTCATGGCGCGCTCCACCCCCAGCGGCGGCGCACGCCAAAGAGGGTCAATCAGTCAACACGTGATTGCACAATCGAGATTCAGAGTAACTACTGGGTAAGTCCATGGTGGTGTCCCACAAGCCCCGGCGGGGCTGACGGGGCAAATGATAACACCGCGCCAGCGCCTTGCATGTGACAAAAGCAGGGCCAGAACAAACGCTTGCGAGGCAAATCTGAATGTTTTTTGCAACTCTGCAACTGCGACGCACCGGCACGCAGACAGGGCACCACTGGCGCATGCAAAAGCATCGACTAAGGTTGCACAGGTGAACGTCAAGGAGGACGCCCCATGCATGGACTGCGCTGCGCAGCTGTCTGCGCCATTCTGCTTTGCCCTACCCCACTGCTGGCTTCCAGCGTATTTCGCTGCGAAGACGCCAGCGGCCATATCACCTATACCCTGCAAGGCTGCGCCGCTGGGCAACTGCAATACCGCCAGGAAGCCCACAACCCGACGCCAGGCAAGGGCAAGGCCGTACCCCTGGCCAAACCGGCCAAAGCCAAGACCAAACGCAAGTCAGCACAAAGGGATACGCGCGAGGTGACAGTGGTGGGTAGCCGGGACGATGGCTGCGGCAACCACATGACCAGCAGCGAGCGCCGCACGGCGATTATCCGCCAGCGGATAGTCAGCGGCATGAGCCGCAGCGACGTGGAAAGCAGTCTGGGCAAGCCCGACAGGGTCACCCAGCATAACGGCCAGACCCGCTACCTCTATCGCGACAACCAGGGCAACAACCGCCAGGTCAGCTTCGACACTGCCGGCTGCGTCAAGGGCAAGCGCTAGCGCTAGCAGGCCACGGATAAACGCCAGACAAAGAAAAAGGGCCTGCATCGCTGCAGGCCCTTTTTTTGTATGGTGCACTCAGGAGGATTCGAACCTCCGACCGCTCGGTTCGTAGCCGAGTACTCTATCCAGCTGAGCTATGAGTGCAGGGTTGGCGCTTGATGGACCAGATCACCTCTGGTTGAAGCTGAAGCAACTTTCAAGATGAAAACTGCTTCGTCGTATGGTGCACTCAGGAGGATTCGAACCTCCGACCGCTCGGTTCGTAGCCGAGTACTCTATCCAGCTGAGCTATGAGTGCATGTAACCCGCGTACTGCAAGGCCTGAAACCACCCCTTGTGATTGCTGCGATAGGCTTTTCAGCTACTACCGCTCTCTCACACCGGCAAAACCTTACAACACTAAATAATGGCGGAGAAGGGGGGATTCGAACCCCCGACACCCTTTTGAGATGTACTCCCTTAGCAGGGGAGCGCCTTCGGCCACTCGGCCACCTCTCCGCAACACGGGGCGCATGATACTCATCTTTGCCCCGTTTGCAAAGCCAAAATTTCGATAAAAATTAGTGGCTTGGTTCTTCGCCTTTCTCTTTCTGGATGCGCTGGTAAATTTCCTCACGGTGCACGGCAACCTCCTTCGGCGCGTTAACGCCAATGCGCACCTGATTACCTTTAACGCCCAACACGGTGACAGTGACTTCGTCACCCACCATCAGGGTCTCTCCGACCCGGCGAGTCAGAATCAGCATTCCTTTCTCCTTACGGATAACAGTTCAGGACAGCAACAGTCTGCAAAAAATAAAAGGGTTGCAGCTGCGTCCAGTAGACCCAGCCTTAACCTAAGTATTGACCAGTGTAGGCAGAAAGAAAGCTTCCACCCATGCCAACCAAAAAGCAAAAAGGCGCGGGTTGAACCGCGCCTTTCGGATAATGCCTCAATCGCCCTGACGGGCCGGGGCATCCAGTTCGAAAGCAGTGTGCAGGGCGCGCACCGCCAACTCCAGATATTTCTCTTCGATGACCACAGAGACTTTGATTTCCGAGGTGGAGATCATCTGGATATTGATGTTTTCCTTGGCCAGGGCCTCGAACATGCGGCTGGCAACCCCGGCATGGGAGCGCATGCCGACACCGACGATGGAGACCTTGGCGATCTTCACATCGCCGATCACTTCGCGGGCACCCAGCTCGCGCGCGGTATTTTCCAGCACGGCCAGGGCGGCGTTGTAGTCGTTGCGGTGCACGGTGAAGGTGAAATCGGTGGTGTTATCGTGCGAAACGTTCTGCACGATCATGTCCACTTCGATATTGGCGGCACTGACGGGGCCGAGAATCTTGAACGCCACGCCCGGGATGTCCGGCACGCCACGGATAGTCAGCTTGGCTTCGTCGCGATTGAAGGCGATGCCGGAGATGATCGGCTGTTCCATGGATTCCTCTTCATCAAGGGTAATGAGGGTGCCCGGACCCTCCTGAAAGCTGTGCAACACGCGCAGCGGGACGTTGTACTTGCCGGCGAACTCCACCGAACGGATTTGCAGCACCTTGGAGCCCAGGCTGGCCATTTCCAGCATTTCTTCGAAGGTGATCTTTTCCAGACGCTGGGCCTGGGGCACCACACGTGGGTCGGTGGTGTAGACACCATCGACATCGGTGTAGATCTGGCATTCGTCGGCCTTCAGCGCCGCCGCCAGGGCCACGCCCGTGGTGTCGGAACCGCCACGACCGAGGGTGGTGATATTGCCGTGCTCGTCGACGCCCTGGAAACCGGCAACCACTACGACACGACCGGCCTTGAGGTCGGCACGCAGCTTCTGGTCATCGATCTGCAGGATGCGCGCTTTGTTGTGCGCGCTGTCGGTGAGGATGCGCACCTGATTACCGGTGTAGGACACCGCCGGCACATCCAGCTTGATCAGCGCCATGGCCAGCAGGGCAATGGTCACCTGCTCGCCGGTGGACACCATTACATCCAGCTCGCGCGGCACCGGCTGACCATCGCTGACCTGCTTGGCCAGTTCAATCAGGCGGTTGGTTTCGCCACTCATGGCGGACACCACGACCACAATGTCATCGCCGTTTTCGCGGAATTTCTTCACCTTCGCGGCCACCTGCTGAATACGTTCAACAGTGCCGACGGAGGTGCCGCCAAATTTCTGTACGATCAAAGCCATTTCAAAGCCGCCTCAGCCCGTGAAGGGCGCCCATTAAACATACAACTCGATTGACTGCCAAGGGCCGCTGGGCGTAATGCCACCCCGCCATGCGCCCTCGGCCAGTCGCGATGCTTACAGCCCCTGTTCGACGAAGCTCGTGGCCAGCGCCAATGCGCCGTCCAGCGCACCGGCATCGACGCCGCCGCCCTGAGCCATATCCGGACGACCACCGCCCTTGCCGCCGACCGCCGCAGCCGCCTGCTTCATCAACTCGCCGGCTTTCAGCTTGGCGGTCAGATCCTGGGTCACGCCGGCCACCAGCACGACCTTGTCGTCCTGCACGCCGCCGAGCAGGATCACCGCACTGCCGAGCTTGTTCTTCAACTGATCGACCATGGCCAGCAACGCCTTGCCATCCAGACCGTCGAGACGCGCAGTCAGCACCTTGATGCCCTTGACCTCGACGGCGGAGCCGGCCAGGTCATTGCCCGCCGCGCTGGCGGCCTTGGCCTTGAGCTGCTCCAGCTCTTTTTCCAGCTGACGGTTGCGCTCCAGCACGCCGGCGAGCTTGTCCAGCAGGTTGTCGCGACTGCCCTTGACCAGCGCAGCAGCCTCCTTCAACTGCTCTTCCGCGCCATTCAGGTAGGCAAAAGCCGCAGCACCGGTAACCGCTTCGATACGGCGCACGCCTGCCGCTACACCGCCTTCGCTGGTGATCTTGAACAGACCGATATCGCCGGTACGCTTGACGTGGGTACCGCCGCACAGCTCGACGGAAAAGTCGCCGCCCATGCTCAGCACGCGTACCTGATCGCCGTACTTCTCACCGAACAACGCCATGGCACCCTTGGCCTTGGCGGTTTCGATATCGGTTTCCAGGGTTTCCACTTCAGTGTTGCCGCGCACTTCGCGGTTGACGATGGCTTCCAGCTCTTTCAACTGCGCCGGGGTGATGGCCTCGAAGTGGCTGAAGTCGAAACGCAGACGCTGGCTGTCGACCAGCGAGCCCTTCTGGGTCACGTGCTCACCCACTACCTGGCGCAGCGCGGCGTGCAACAAATGGGTGGCCGAGTGATTAAGCGCAGTGGCCTGACGCACACCGGCGTCGACTTCGGCCTTGACCGAAGCCCCGACGCTCAAGCCGCCCTTGGCCACGACACCGTGATGCAGGAAGGCACCACCGGCCTTGGTGGTGTCGCGCACATCGAAACGCACGCCGGCACCTTCGAGGAAACCGCAGTCACCGACCTGGCCGCCGGATTCGGCGTAGAACGGCGTCTGATCGAGAACCACAACGCCCTCCTCGCCTTCTTTCAGGCTGTCCACGGCCTGGCCAGCGGCGAACAGCGCGATGATCTTGCCGCTGCCGCTGGTGCCCTGGTAACCGAGGAACGCGGTGTCGCTGTCGACCTTGACCAGGGCGTTGTAATCCATGCCGAAGGTACTGGCGGAACGGGCGCGCTCGCGCTGGGCCTGCATTTCGCGCTCGAAACCTTCTTCGTCCAGGGTCAGCTCACGCTCACGGGCGATATCGCCAGTGAGGTCCATGGGGAAGCCGAAGGTGTCGTACAGCTTGAAGATCACATCACCCGGAATCACCGTGCCTTTGAGCTCGGCCAGGTCCTGCTCGAGGATCTTCAGGCCCTGCTCCAGGGTCTTGGCGAACTGCTCTTCTTCGGTCTTCAGCACGCGCTCGATATGCGCCTGCTGCTGTTTCAGCTCGGGGAAGGCTTCGCCCATCTCGGCCACCAGGGCGGCGACGATCTGATAGAAGAAGCTGCCCTTGGCACCCAGCTTGTTACCGTGACGGCAGGCACGACGGATGATGCGGCGCAGCACGTAGCCGCGACCTTCGTTGGACGGGGTCACACCGTCGGCGATCAGGAAGCCGCAGGAGCGGATATGGTCGGCCACCACCTTGAGCGAAGCCTGGGCCTCGTTGGCGCAGCCGATGGCCTTGGCCGCGGCATCCAGCAGGCTCTGGAACAGGTCGATCTCGTAGTTCGAATTGACGTGCTGCAACACCGCGCTGATGCGCTCCAGGCCCATGCCGGTGTCCACGCTCGGTGCAGGCAGCGGGTGCAGCACGCCATCGGCAGTCCGGTTGAACTGCATAAAGACGTTGTTCCAGATTTCGATATAGCGGTCGCCGTCTTCTTCTGGCGAGCCGGGCGGACCGCCCCAGATATGCTCGCCGTGGTCGAAGAAGATCTCGGTGCAGGGGCCGCACGGGCCGGTGTCGCCCATGGTCCAGAAGTTGTCGGAGGCGTAAGGCGCGCCCTTGTTGTCGCCGATACGGATCATCCGCTCGGCCGGTACGCCGACTTCCTTGGTCCAGATGTCGTAGGCCTCATCATCCGTGGCATAGACGGTGACCCAGAGTTTTTCCTTGGGCAGCTTCAGCCAGTTGTCACCGGTGAGGAACTCCCAGGCGAAGTGGATGGCGTCGCGCTTGAAATAGTCGCCGAAGCTGAAGTTACCCAGCATTTCGAAGAAGGTGTGATGGCGCGCGGTATAACCGACGTTTTCCAGATCGTTGTGCTTGCCGCCG
>CAZOEC010000005.1:0-70727 GCA_964578635.1 uncultured Pseudomonas sp. | reverse complement strand
CCGGCCTGGGCCTGGACATCGGCGATGCTGACCGAATCTGCTATCCAATCCCCGACACCCTGTGCAATGAGCCCTGGCAGAAGCGCCCGACCGCGCAACTGCTGATGACCATGCACGAACTCGAAGGCCAGCCGTTCTTCGCCGACCCTCGCGAAGTGCTGCGTCAGGTCGTGAGCAAGTTCGATGACATGGGCCTGACCATCTGCGCCGCGTTCGAACTCGAGTTCTATCTGATCGACCAGGACAACGTGAACGGTCGTCCGCAATCGCCACGTTCGCCGGTGTCCGGCAAGCGTCCGATGTCGACCCAGGTGTACCTGATCGACGACCTCGACGAATACGTCGACTGCCTGCAGGACATCCTCGAAGGCGCGAAAGAGCAAGGCATCCCGGCCGACGCCATCGTCAAGGAAAGCGCCCCGGCGCAGTTCGAGGTCAACCTGCACCACGTCGCCGACCCGATCAAGGCCTGCGACTACGCACTGCTACTCAAGCGCCTGGTGAAGAACATCGCCTACGACCACGAGATGGACACCACCTTTATGGCCAAGCCCTACCCCAACCAGGCGGGTAACGGCTTGCACGTGCATATCTCGATTCTCGACAAGCAGGGCAACAACATCTTCGCCTGCGAAGACCCAGTGCAGAACGACGCCCTGCGTCATGCCATCGGCGGCGTGCTGGAAACCATGCCGGCTTCGATGGCCTTCCTCTGCCCGAACGTCAACTCCTACCGCCGCTTCGGCGCGCAGTACTACGTGCCGAACTCGCCGTGCTGGGGTATCGACAACCGTACCGTGGCCCTGCGCGTGCCGAACGACAGTGCCGATGCCGTACGCATCGAACACCGCGTCGCCGGCGCGGATGCCAACCCCTACCTGCTGCTCTCGGCGGTACTGGCGGGCGTGCACCACGGCCTGACCAACAAGATCGAGCCCAACGCACCGGTGGAAGGCAACTCCTACGAGCAGAACGAGCAGAGCCTGCCGAACAACCTGCGCGATGCCCTGCGCGAGCTGGACGACAGCGAAGTGCTGGCCCGTTATATCGACCCGAAATACATCGATATCTTCGTCGCCTGTAAGGAAAGCGAGCTGGCCGAGTTCGAGAACTCGATCTCCGACCTCGAGTACAACTGGTACCTGCACACCGTTTAAGTAAGCAACACCAAACGCCGGCCTTGTGCCGGCGTTGTTTTATCCAGCCGGAACTGCCGAACCAGCCTTATCCCTGGCCGCGCGCCTTGCGCCGTGGCAGGCATTCGGCTGGGCGAAATTCAGCAGGTCCGGGTCTTGTCGCCCGCATCAACAAGCCGCACCGCAAGGGACGGCGCAGCGCTTACCGGGAGATCCACCATGCTTCGCTTACTCGCCTCACTGCTGTTACTGACGCCACTGCTGACGGTGGCCCAGGAATCCGCACCTGCAGTCGAACGGCCCGATGCGGTTATCCGCATGTACAACTGGAACGACTATATCGCCCCTCAGGTGCTCAAGGATTTCGAGGCCGAGACCGGCATCCGCGTGGAGTACCGCACCTTCAGCACCGCCGAAGAACTGCACGCGGCAATGGCCAGCGGCGAAGCCATCGATATCGCGGTGCCCTCGCACAACGACCTGCCGGCCCTGATCGGCAACGGCAGCATCCAGCCCCTGGATTTCAGCCTGCTGCCCAACCGCAAGCATCTCGACAAGCAACTGCTCAGCACCCTCGCCGCCCTCGACCCAAGCAACCGCCATGCAGTGCCCTACCTGTGGGGCGCGGTGGGTCTGGCGATCAACACGCCGCAAGCCGAGGCGGCCTTTGGCGGGCCGCTGCCCGATAGCTGGAGCCTGCTGTTCGATGCCGAGCAGAGCGCGCGCCTGGCCGCGTGCGGGATCAGCGTGCTGGACGCCCCCGAGGAAACCCTGAGCCTGCTGTTCAACTACCAGGGCCGCAGCCTGGCACGCAGCGCGCCGAGCCGCATCCAGCGTTCCAGCCAGGTACTGGACGGCCTGCGCCCGCATCTGCGCTATATCGACAGCCAGCGTTATATCGACGACCTCAGCCAGGGCAAACTGTGCGTGGCCATGGCCTGGGTCGGTGACGCCCTGGCCGCCGCCGATGCCGGCCAGCCGGTACGCTTTCTGGTGCCGGACGAAGGCTCGACGCTGTTTATCGACAACCTGGTGATCCCCACAAGCGCCGAGCGCGCCGATCTGGCCCATCGCTTTATCGACTACCTGATGCAACCCGAAGTGGCCGCGCTGATCACCGCCGAGACGCTTTATCCAAATGGCAATGCCGACTCCAGGGACTTTCTCGACGCCGCCCTGCGCGATCAGCCAGGCCTGTACCCGGACCGCGCCACCAAGCGCCGCCTGCATGCCCTGGAAACCGTGCCGGAGAAACACAGCGCCAGCGTGGCCGAGGTCTGGGCACGCTTTCGTGATGGCAGCTGAGTGATGCGAGAGGAGCCCGGATGTAATCCGGGCTAGCGACTGTAGGAGCCAGCTTGCTGGCGATCCGCGGAGCAACAGCATCGCCAGTTGTAGCCGGATGAAATCCGGGAGCGGTGCCAACCGCTCGATACCCCCGGATTGCATCCGGGCTACGGCGCAGGGTGCGCAAGTACCCGAGAGCCTTGGTGCGCACGGCGCACCCTACAGCCTCACAGCCTTACTTGACCAGCTGACGCCAGGCTTTCAGCGAGCCGACGGCCAGCAGCTGCGCCTTGCGCGCAGCCAGGCCATCGGGATCTATAGCCTGGTGGGCCAGCTCCGCCAGCTTGTTCAGCTCGCCATACAGGCGGTCGACTTCCGGCACTTCAAGCACCTCACGGGCCAGGTGCAGCCAGACCAGCAGGCGCTCGATACGCGGCAGTTGCTCGGCCAGGTCTTCCGGCTGTTGCACATAGCGCTTGAGCTGCAGGGCAGCCCCTTCATCGGCGATCAGGGTCGGCAGCCAGTTGCCCAGCGGTGCCGCGCCCTGGCGATTGCCACGGTTGTTGCGCGCCACCGTCCAGCTGCGCGCCAGCAGCCAGCGCGACAGGTTCAGCGAGAACAGACCCCAGCGATTGCCCTGCAGTTCGGCGGCGAACAGCGCCGGCGCGTTCTTGCGCAGACTGTCATCATCCTGGCCGGCCAGCAGACGCGGGCGCCAGTCCAGCAGCAAGGCATCCAGCAGTTCGCGCAAGGCATGACTGCTGGCCCGCGGCGCGGCCTGACCCAGGCTGCCGAGCAGCGCACGCAAGCCGATCAACTGATCCAGCCACTCGGCCAGCAAACGCCAGTGACCATTGAAGCGGTACTGCTCGGCCAGGCGCTGGCTGCTGCCCAGCAGGTGCCAGCCCAGCGCCGCGACGCTGTCATCCAGACTGGTTTCTGCACTCAGGCTCGGCGCGGGCAGGCTCAGGCTGTAGCTGCCGGCATCGAACAGGCGATAACCGCGCTCGGCCTTGCTGATATCGCAGGGCATCAGCGCCAGGTCGGCAGCCAGCTCGGCGGCCAGTTCCAGCAGCGCCTCAGGCTCACCCTGACGCAGCTCCAATTCCAGCTCGCAGATTTCTTCTTCGCCTTCGCCGGCAATCACCTTGCCCAGGTCCAGCGCGGCCTCGATCACCACCTTGGCCTTGCCACGGCCCCAGGCGATTTCCGCGCGCTGGCGAACGAAGTCGGTGGTGAAGATGGGCTGCAGCTGCTTCTTGTCCAGTTCGGCCAGGGCCGCCGGCCAGCAGCTGTCATCGAGTTTTTTCAGGTCCAGCTTGGCCTTGGTCAGGTTCCAGTCCCACTCATTGCGCTCGGACAAACCGGCCACGCTCTGCCCGCGGGTTTTCAGGGTCTGGATCACCTGGTCGCCATCGCGGCGCAGGCGCAGGGCCACCTTGGCCGTGGCCAGGTCGCGCTCGGGTGTGTCGAAATACTGGTTGAACAGTTCGTGCTGCTCCCAGCCACCCTTGTTGCGCTTCTTCAGCAACGGGTGGTCGCGCAGGGCGGTCAGGGTGGCACGGCTGACTCGCAGCTTGATCTCGGTTTCTTTGTTCATGGGACTCTAGGTCTGGATACGTGAATTCAGCTGGCCGAACTGTCGCGCGCCTTGCGCGAGTGCGGCGTACTAATCGGCGAGTAATCGGCTTTATTCTCGATCAGTCTCGACGTGTAGGTGCTGATATGGGTGTGCCGGTCGGGGATGTCTTTATTGACGAACGAGGCCGCGGCGATGGTGACGTCGTCGCCGATGCGCAGATTGTCGCCAATGATACAGGCGTTGGCCCCCACGCTGACGTTATCGCCGATCACGATCGGGCCGCCCTCGTCATGCTTCTGGCCGATGGTGCAGTTCTGGAAGATGCTGAAATTCCTGCCGATCACCGCCTTGCGGGTGATCACGATACCGACCGGGTGGGGAATAAACAGACCCTCGCCGATTTGCGTGTCCAGCGGGATCTCGATGCCGAAGCGTTCACTCAGCCGGTCGCTGAGGCGGCGGGCGCGGTTGCGCCAGAACTTCGAATCGGACTGGTGAAGAAATTGCGCGAAGCGGTACCAGAACAGGTAGCGATAACGCGAACGCTGACGGTACTTGGCCAGCAAGCGCCGCCAGGAAAAGCGCTTGTGCGCGCCGCCGAGCAGCTCGATATGCCAGTAGCGTTTCAATTGGGCGAATGTCATGCCGCGACCTCGGATGCCTTTACTGTGCAACAGCCCCAGCCGGGGCCAATACAATCAAATTATTACCAGCCGATGACACGAACTGGCGGGCGTCCCGGGTGATCCGTATACTTGCGGCCTTCTCAACGCCGGGGCTCACCCTATGCCAATCAATCCTTTTGCCAGCCTGTTCGGTCGCTCGCCTATCGGGCCCATGCAGAAGCATTTCGCCAAAGCCCACGAGTGCGCGGCGAACCTGGTGCCGTTTTTCGAAGCCGTGATGGTCGAGGACTGGGCCCAGGTGCAGCACGTGCAGCAGGACATGGCGCGACTGGAAGACGAAGCCGACAAGCTGAAGAAAAGCGTGCGCCTGCACCTGCCCAAAAGCCTGTTTCTGCCGGTGCCGCGCTCGGATCTGCTGGAGCTGCTGAGTGTACAGGACAAAGTCGCCAACCGCGCCAAGGACATCGCCGGCCTGATGCTAGGCCGCGAAATGGCTATTCCCCAGGCGCTGCAGCCGCTGATGCGGACCTTTGTGCAGCGCACCGTGGATGCCAGCGCCCAGGCCCTGAAGGCCATGAACGAGCTGGACGAGCTGCTGGAAACCGGCTTTGGCGGGCGCGAAGCGGCCCTGGTCGAGTCCATGGTCATGGAGCTTGAGCAGATCGAGCGCGACACCGATCTGATGCAGATCGACGTGCGTCGTGCCCTGTTCAAACTGGAAAAGGATCTTCCCCCGGTCGACGTGATGTTCCTCTACCAGATCATCGAATGGATCGGCGATGTGGCCGACCGTGCCGAACGCGTCGGCAACCGACTGGAACAACTGCTGGCGCGCTAAGCGCCAGTGTCCTTTCTGGAATCTACGGATTAATTATTTATGTCTCTGATTGCGGACTACGGCCTCGTACTTCTGCTGCTCGCCTGTCTCTTCGGCTTTTTCATGGCCTGGGGCGTGGGTGCCAACGACGTGGCCAACGCCATGGGCACCTCGGTGGGCTCCCGCGCGCTGACCATCAAGCAGGCGATCCTGATCGCCATGGTGTTCGAGTTCGCCGGGGCCTACCTGGCCGGCGGCCAGGTCACCGAAACCATCAAGAGCGGTATCGTCGACGCCTCGATGATCACCCCGGACCTGATGGTGCTGGGCATGATGTCGGCGCTGCTGGCGGCCGGTACCTGGCTGCTGATCGCCTCGACCCGCGGCTGGCCGGTCTCCACCACCCACTCCATCGTTGGCGCAGTAATTGGCTTCGCTGCCGTTGGCGTGTCCATGGACGCGGTCAACTGGGCCGGCGTCGGCCCGATCGTGGCCAGCTGGGTGGTCTCGCCGGTGCTCTCCGGGATCGTCGCCTTCGGCCTGTTCGTCAGTGTGCAACGGCTGATCATCGATACCGATGAGCCCTTCCTCAACGCCAAGCGCTTTGTGCCGCTGTATATGTTCGCCACCGGTTTTATGGTCAGCATCATGACCCTGACCAAGGGCCTCAAGCATATCGGCCTGGACCTCTCCAGCACCGAGGGTTTTATGCTCTCGCTGGGCGTCGGTGCCCTGGTAATGCTGCTGGGCATCGCCCTGCTCAGCCGGATCAAGATCGACGTCGAGGCGGACAAGGACTTCCACTACGCCAGCGTGGAGAAGGTCTTTGCCGTGCTGATGATCTTCACCGCCTGTTCCATGGCCTTTGCCCACGGTTCCAACGACGTGGCCAACGCCGTTGGCCCGCTGGCGGCCATTGTCGGGGTGATCCAGTCCGGCGGTGAAGCGGTCGGGGCCAAGGCGGCGCTGCCGGCCTGGGTGCTGCTGCTCGGCGCGGTGGGTATCGTGATCGGCCTGGCCACCTACGGCTACAAGGTGATCGCCACCATCGGCAAGGAAATCACCGAGCTGACCCCCAGCCGCGGTTTCGCTGCCGAACTGGCCACCGCCACCACCGTGGTCGGGGCCTCGGCCATCGGCCTGCCGGTGTCCACCACCCACACCCTGGTGGGTGCGGTACTGGGCGTGGGCCTGGCCCGTGGTATCGGCGCACTGAACCTGGGCGTGATCGGCAAGATCTTTATGTCCTGGCTGATCACCCTGCCCGTGGGTGCGGCCCTGTCCATCGTGTTCTTCTACGTGCTGCGCGGCATCTTCCTCTGAGTTAGCGGTTTTCTCTCTGCCGGCGATGGCCCTATGATGGGCCTCGCCCGCGGAGACCATCGATGCCCCTGCCTTCCTTAAAAGAGCAATTCGCCGCGCTGATCGCAGCGCCTTCGGTGAGCTGTACCCAGCCCCACTGGGATCAGTCCAACCGCGCCGTGATCGAGTTGCTCTCGGGCTGGCTCGGCGACCTCGGCTTCCACTGCGATGTGCAGCAAGTCTCCCCCGGTAAATTCAATCTGCTCGCCAGCTATGGCAGCGGTCCCGGCGGCCTGGTGCTGGCCGGACACAGCGACACCGTGCCGTTCGACGCCGCGCTGTGGCAGAGCGACCCGCTCAAGCTCACCGAAATCGATGGCCGCTGGGTGGGCCTGGGCAGCTGCGATATGAAGGGCTTCTTCGCCCTGATCATCGAGGCGGTGCAACCTTTGCTGGAGCAGCGCTTTCAACAGCCACTGCTGATCCTCGCCACCTGCGACGAGGAAAGTTCGATGGCCGGAGCCCGCGCCCTGGCCGCCGCCGGACGGCCCCTGGGGCGCGCCGCGGTGATCGGCGAGCCCACCGGCCTCAAGCCCATCCGCCTGCACAAGGGCATCATGATGGAGCGCATCGACATCCTCGGGCAGAGCGGTCACTCCTCCGACCCCGGCCTCGGCCACAGCGCCCTGGAAGCCATGCAGGACGTGATCACCGAGCTACGCGGCCTGCGCAGCCAGTGGCAGCGCGAATTCAGCAACCCGCAGTTCAGTGTGCCGGTACCGACCCTGAACCTGGGCTGCATCCATGGCGGCGACAACCCCAACCGCATCTGCGGCCAGTGCGCCCTGGAGTTCGACCTGCGCCCTCTGCCCGGCATGGACCCGCAGGCGCTGCGCGCGGCGATCCGGCAGAAGCTGCAGCCGCTGGCCGAGCGGCATCAGGTGAAGATCGACTACGCGCCGCTGTTCCCCAGCGTGCCGCCATTCGAGCAAAGCGCCGACAGTGCGCTGGTGCGCATCGCCGAACGCCTTACCGGGCACAGTGCCTGCGCGGTAGCATTTGCCACCGAAGCGCCTTATCTTCAGCAGCTCGGTTGTGAAACCCTGGTGCTTGGTCCCGGCGATATCGATTGCGCCCACCAGCCCGGCGAACACCTGGCGATGTCGCGCCTGCAACCGACCGTGCAACTGCTGCGCGAACTGATCGAGCATTACTGCCTGCAACCCGCCACCGCGGTGCCATCTGGAGGAGAAAACGCGTGAAGCTGCCCCAACTGCGACGATAACCCCCCGCTGCTATCGGCTGCCTCGTCTGGCGCACCCGCGCCAATCCATGCGTTCCCTATTTGCCCCACAGGTTCCTCCCGCAATGTTCGACCACGTCAATTGGCTCCGCCACGCTTCGCCCTATATCAATGCCCACCGCGACTGCACCTTTGTGGTGATGCTGCCGGGCGAGGGCGTCGCCCACCCGAATTTCGGCAATATCGTGCACGACCTGGTGCTGCTGCACAGCCTCGGCGTGCGCCTGGTGCTGGTGCATGGCTCGCGCCCGCAGATCGAGGCGCGCCTGGCCAACCAGGGCCTGACCCCACACTACTACCGCGACCTGCGGGTGACCGACGGGCCGACCCTGGAGTGCGTGATCGACGCCGTCGGCCAGCTGCGCATCGCCATCGAAGCGCGTCTGTCGATGGACATGGCACGCTCGCCGATGCAGGGCTCGCGCCTGCGCGTGACCAGCGGCAACTTCGTCACCGCGCGGCCGATCGGCGTGGTCGATGGCGTCGACTATCACCACACCGGCGAAGTGCGGCGTATCGACCGCAAGGGCATCAATCGTCAGCTGGATGAGCGCAGCATCGTGCTGCTGTCGCCGCTGGGCTATTCGCCCACCGGGGAAATCTTCAACCTGGCCTGCGAAGACGTCGCCACCCGCGCCGCCATCGACCTGGACGCCGACAAGCTGCTGCTGTTCGGGGCCGAGAGCGGCCTGCTCGACGAGAACGGCCGCCTGGTCCGCGAGCTGCGCCCACAGCAGGTGCCGCAGCATCTGCAGCGCCTGGGCAGCAGCTACCAGGGCGAGCTGCTCGACGCTGCCGCCGAGGCCTGCAAGGCCGGGGTACGCCGCAGCCATATCGTCAGCTACGCCGAAGACGGCGCGCTGCTCAGCGAGCTGTTTACCCGCACCGGCAACGGCACCCTGGTGGCCCAGGAGCAGTTCGAATCCCTGCGTGAGGCGACCATCGAAGATGTCGGCGGCCTGATGGAGCTGATCACCCCGCTGGAAGACCAGGGCATTCTGGTGCGCCGCTCGCGGGAGGTGCTGGAGCGTGAAATCGAGCAGTTCAGCATCGTCGAACGCGAAGGGTTGATCATCGCCTGCGCCGCGCTGTACCAGATTGCCGACTCGGATTTCGGCGAGCTGGCGTGCCTGGCGGTCAATCCGGCCTACCGCCATGGCGGTCGCGGCGACGAACTGCTCGAACGCATCGAGGAACGCGCCCGCGCCCAGGGCCTGAAGACCCTGTTCGTGCTCACCACCCGCACCGCCCACTGGTTCCGCGAGCGCGGCTTCGTGCCCAGCAGCGTCGACCGTCTGCCCGCCGCCCGCGCCTCGCTGTACAACTACCAGCGCAACTCCCAGGTGTTTGAAAAGGCGCTTTAAAGCGCCTACAGGCAATGCGCCGGGCCTTACCGTAGAGCCCTGGCGCAACCCGGGAAACAGGCCGCTCTAGGGAATCAGCTCCTGCTGCTCCTCGGGCAGTTGCGGGTCGACCTGCAGCCAGGGCAAGCCGCTCTGCACCCAGATATGCCGATCCGCCGGGGCCTGCTCCGGGTGGTCGAGGGTGGCGACGGTCACATCCAGGGTCTCTGGGCTGAGGCGGGTAAACAGGGTCAGGTGCGCGCCGCAGGTCGGGCAGAAGCTGCGCGTGCAGGTGGCCGACGAGGCGTACTCGGTTGGCGTGCCGGACAGCCACTGGAAGCTCGCCAGCGGCACCGTGATCCAGGTGGTAAGGATGCCGCCGCTGCTGCGCCGGCACACCGAACAGTGGCAGTGGGCGATATCCGCCAGGGGTGCGTCGAAGCAATAACGCAGGCGACCACAGTGGCAGCCTCCGCTGTGCAATAAACTCATCGTTGCTCTCCTTCGCCGTTCGATGCTTGCGTCGCCCGCCCGGGCTGCTCAAGATGGCCGCTTGCGCCTTGGTCGGTAGTTTTTCAACGGTCTGTCAAACGAGGTTGTCGTGCTCGAATTGCTGCTGGCCTTATGGCCCTTGTTCGCCCTGATAGTCGCCGGTTATCTGCTGCGCCGCCAGGCCTTTCCCAACGAGGCGTTCTGGCCCGGTGCCGAGCGGCTGAACTACTTCATCCTGTTTCCCGCCCTGCTGTTGAGCAGCCTGGCCACGGCCCCGCTGGATAATCCCGCGCTGCCGCGCCTGGCCCTGGCAGTCATGTTGGCCTTGGGTCTGGCCTGGCTGGCCCTGTTGCTGGTACGTCGGCTGCGGGGCTGGCCGGCGGGGCGTTTCGGGGCGTTTACCCAGGGTACCCTGCGCTTCAACACCTACCTGGGCCTGGCCGCAGTGGGCAGCCTGTTCGGCCAACCAGGCCTGAGCCTGGCCGCGCTGATGCTGGCCTTGATGGTGCCCACGGTCAACGTGCTGTCGGTCTGGTCGCTGACCGCCGAGCGCGGCGTCAACGCACGCAGCCTGCTGCTGCCGATCCTGAAGAACCCGCTGATTCTCGCCTGTCTGGCCGGGGCCCTGATCAACCTCAGCGGCATCGGCCTGCCCGGCGGCAGCGAGCGCCTGCTCGGTCTGCTGGCCGCCGCCAGTCTACCGCTGGGCCTGCTCTGCGTCGGCGCGGCATTGAAGCCCGAGCAGCTGAGCGGCGAAATTCCAGCCCTGCTCAGCAACAGCCTGCTGCGCTTGCTGGCTATGCCGCTGCTGGCCTGGGCGGTGGCCTATGGGCTGCAGTTGCCGGCGATGGAAAGTACCCTGCTGGTGCTGTTCTTCGCCCTGCCGACCGCCCCCACTGCCTATGTGCTGACCCGCCAGCTGGGCGGCGACAGCCAGCTGATGGCGGGTCTGATCACCCTGCAGACCCTGTTGGCGGCGGCCAGCCTGCCGCTGTTGCTGCTAATGCTCGGTTAATCCCGCGTCTCTGGCCTGCAGATAGCTGTCGATCAGCTGCTGGTAGCGGCCGCTGTCCTGCAGGGCGCGCAGGCCCAGGTTGAACTGCTCGATCAGCTGCGGCCCCTGCGGGTGTTTGTGCGGCACTATCAGGTGCAGGGTGCTGTTGCTGATCGCGCTGACGGAGCGGCGGAACAGGCTCAGGTCGGCACCGGTCAGGCGCAACGCGGTTTCCCCCAGACGCAGGTCGGAGATAAAGAAATCATCCCGACCGAGCAGCAGCAGGCGCGCGCATTCCTTGAGGCCAGTGGGCGAATGGCGGGTCAGCAAACCCTGGTCGAGCAGCTCCTGGAGAACCTTCGGCGGTTGCCAGCCCAGCGGGTAGCAGAAACGACGGCCCTTCAAGCTGGCCGGATCATCCAGCTCGATGGGCTCGGCGGCGCGGCTGAAGATATGCTGCTCGGCCACGAACAGGGCGGCGGAATACAGGTATTCCTGCTCCCGCTGCGGCGTACGGACATAGGGGAAGGTCGCGTCGTATTCGCCCTGCAGGGTCTTCAGGTAGCCGCGGTTCCAGGGCCGCCAGTCCAGGCTATGGGCAATGCTGCGTTCATCCAGCACGGCCTTTACCACCTGGGTCAGCATGCCGCCGCCCGGCAGGGCCTGACCGGTAAAGGGCGCGTAGTCGTCGCCGGTAACCAGACGCAGGTTGTCGGCCTGGGCGCAGAGGCACAGGCTCGACAACAGGTAGACCAGCACGCGCTGCAGCATCAGGCCACTATCCAGAGACTCCTGGGTTATTTATTCGAGGGTAAACCACTGCACCTCGACCCGGCGGTTTTGCTCGCTGTCCTGGCCCAGGGGCTCTTCCCAGCCGCGCCCGACCAGTTCGATGCGGTCGTCGGCGATGCCCGGGTGGCGCGCCAGCAAGGCCGTCTTGACCGCCAGGGTGCGCTGGCGCGACAGCTCCATGGCCTTTAGCGCCATGCTGCGTACCAGCGCCGAACCGCCCTGGCGTTCGAAGTCGGCGACCATAGCGTTATCCACATGGCCGCGCAGCAGGACGATGGAGCCGGGGCTGACCTGGAGAAACTTCTTGATGGTGTCCAGGTAGTCCTGGTTGGCCTTGGCCTCGTTGTCCAGGGCTGCCGAGTTGGCCTCGAAGAAGAAGCGGATGTCCTTGCTCAGCAGCGCATCGCCTTCCAGGGCGACCTTGCCGCTGGTGCGGATCGGTGCAATGGCGATGCTCTGGCCCTGGAACTGGCCGTCCTGCTGCAGCGCCTTGAGGTGGCTCAGGTCGGAGAAGCGCTCCGGGTCGGCGGGGTTGCGGATCAGCGCGCCGTAGGCCAACACCGAGGACTGGAAAATACCCTGGAAGGAGCCGGCCGAATCGATGCTGCCGTCGAAGAACGCCAGGTTTTCCGGCAGGTTGCTCAGGTGCACCTTGCTCAGCTCGTCGAGGGTTTCCTCCTGGGTCCAGCCGAACGCCTGGGCGACCACGCCGGCATGGGTCCGGGGATCATCACGCAGCAGGCGGTTGCCTTCCAGCAGGCCATGTACCAGTCCTTTGACGATCTGCGGATGGGCGTTGGCGAAGCCCTTGTTGACCACCAGGATATCGGCCACCACCAGCAGGTTGCGGTTGGACACCAGCATCTTCGCCGCCCCGGCGGACTCGGCAACGGCCTGGTCGGTGCGCGGCGACCAGCCGACGCAGCCGTTCAGGCGCTGCTTGCCGGCCAGTTCGGCGATGTAGGCATCGCAGGCGATAAAGGCATCCTCGTAGAACACCAGGCCCAGCTCGTTGGGCCCCGGACGCGCCTCAAGATCGCGCAGCACCTTGACCGCCACGCCGGCCTCGCTGGCCAGGTAGCGAATAAAGAACTCGCTTTCGTTGAACTGGGTGGCGGCGAGCACCTTGCCCTTGAGCTGGTTGACGCTGGCGATGCTGCTGTCCACCACCACCTGGTCGGCCCCGCGGGAGAAGGCGATCTGCGCCGGCACCGTGACCTCGAACTGACGGCCAAGCACTGCCAGCACGTCGGCGGTGGTGGCCACAGCGGCCATCTGGCCGTTGTTCAACGCCGACCATTCCTCGCTCTCGCCCTTGCTCAGGCGCAGCTGGAAGCCGTACTGCTTGGCGAAGAAGGAATCGGGGTTGGGCGCGAGACCACCGTTGGCGACGATCAGGCCGCCGTAGCCGGCGTACTCGCTCATATCGACGTCGATGATGTTGTTCTTCATCTCGTAGGGCGCGGCCGATTGCAGGGTCGGCGTGCCGCTGACCGGTTCGATCGGCTCGGGCCCCGTGCTGCCGCCGAGGCTCGCGGGCAGGCCGCTGAGTACGCTGCCGGTGCCTTCTTCGAGCATGTCCTTGCTGACCAGCCAGGCTCCCAGCCCCAACAGGCCGATCACCAACACAATGGTCAGCAGCTTGCCGGCGGCATTGCCGCGCTGACGCTGCCCGGATGTGGATAGATACATGACGCCTCTCCCTGTCGGATGCGAGCCAGCGGCTCGCCAATCAAAAGTGTTCACAGCCTGGACCGCTTCCCGGATTGCATCCGGGCTACGGTCTGCATCGTAGGGTGGATCGGGGCGCGTAGCTGACGCTTCACCCATCCACCAATAACGGTGGATGAAAAAGGCGTCATCCACCCTACCCATAGTCCCAGCCTCGTAGCCCACCTGAATTAATGGACCAGGCCTTGGCGCAATCCCGGCTACGTCCATCTAACCAACCCGTCACTGACGCAGCGATTCAGCTTGCGCCGGCTTGTCGCCCTGGCCCTGCAAGACATACCGCGGCAGGGCCTGGTGTTCGTTGAGTTCGAGTACGCCGAGCAGGTCGCGCTGGCTGTTGAGCCAGCGGCTGGCTTCGTTGAACGAACTGGTCAGGGCATTCAGCGCCACGCCGATCTGCTCTTCGTCGGTGGCCAGCAGGGTCTGCTCGCGGATCAGGGCGATCTGCTGCTCGATGCGCTGCAGTTCGGCATCCACATGCTCCTTGCGCCGCAGGCCTTCGACATGGGCCAGCTGGCGCGCGTCTATCACCTGCTTCTGTTGTTCCAGGCTGCGTCGCAGTTCGTCGTTCAGCTCGCTGCTGGCCAGGCGCGCATCGATCTGGTCTTCCTGCTGCTGCAGCTCGGCGCTGTCCTTGGCCGCGGTGTCCACCACCACGTTCAGGGCCTGGCCGGCCACCAGCAGGCGCAGGTTGAGCCACACCAGCTGCTCCAGGCTGTCGGCATGGGAGGCCATCAGCGGCGAGCGCGAGAGCAGCTGCAACACCTCACGGGCACGGGCCTCGACCGCCTGCTGGCGGCTGCGCTGTGTGGTATCGAGCAGCGCCACTGTGGCCTCGTAGCGCTGGCTGGCGGGATCGGCCGGTTGCGCCTGCTGGGCGTCCACCGTGCGGCGAAAGCGTTCGCTTCCGCTGAGCAGCAGCAGATAGCCCAGTTCCAGGCCGGCTCCCAGCACCCAGAAGCCCGGGCTGACAAAGGCCCCGAGCAGGCCGAACGCCGCCAGGCCAAACCAGTTCGGCGGCAGCGGCATCCGCAGCGGGCGGGCGTTGAAAGCGGCCCATAGATAACGACCGCTCATGGTTGCGGGGGCTCCTGGCCGAGGTGGCGCAGGGATTCAGGCACGAAGGCCATATCCGTGGCCTCGCGGATGGCGATGCTCATCTGCAGGCGCAGCACCTGCTCGGCCACCGGCGGCTGATAACCCTGCAGGCAATGCTTGAGCGCCGCCAGCGGCTGCATCTGCGCGGTGCGTACCTGACGGTAGACCTTGACCGCCAGGGCCTCGGCGGCCCCCGGAGTCAGCAGCAGCGGCAGCGGCAGTTTCACCAGCGCCTTGATTTCCAGCTTGAGTTCGAAGCGCCCCAGCAGGGCCTTGAGCAACGCCGCGCTTTCCTCAACCGTGGTGGTCGGCAGCAGCGGAATCTTCACATCGACCCGGCCCGGACGCTTGAGGTCGACTTCGATCAGGTCGGGGCGCGAGGAGGCGAGAATCCAGATCACCTTGCCGCGGTTATCGGCGTCGCCCATTTCCTGGGCGATCATCGAATAGAGGCGCCCGGACAGGCCGCTGTCGCCGCTGCCGCCGTCGCGCTTGCCGAGGCTCTGGTCGGCTTCGTCGATAAATACGATGCAACGCCCCAGGCCGCGGATCAGGCGGAAGATCTTCTCCAGATTACCCTCGCTGGAGCCGACCCAGCGGTCGCGGAAGTTCTTCAGCTTGACCACCGGCACCCCGGCCTCGCCAGCCAGGCACTCGACCAGGTAGGTCTTGCCGGTGCCCACCGGGCCGCAAAAGATATAGCCCTTGGGCAGCGCACGCAGATCACTGGCCTGCCACAGCGCCATGTCCTGGCGCAGCCAGACTTTCAGCGCCTCCTGGGCGTGGTAGTCGTCCAGGGTGCGTTTGGATTCGATAAATTCCACCAGGCCGGCGCTGTCGTTTTCCACCAGTTCCTTCTTGGCTTCGGCCCAGTCCTGGGCACCGAGCACCTTGCCCTCATGGGCGCGACGCTTGACCAGGCTGGCCAGGGCGCTAAGGCTGACCCCGGCCAGGGCCTGCACCGCGCCCTTGTCTTCGTCGGCGAAAGCGGCGGGATGATCCAGGCGCAGTTGCGCCAGGCACTGGCCCAGGCTGTCGGCGTCCGGCAGCGGCACCTGCACCCGGTCGATGCGCGGGTTACCCGCCACCAGCGGGTGCAGGTCATTGAGGTTGTCGGCGATCAGCAGGCTGGCGAAGGCCATATCGGCGAACGGCGGCTCGGCGGCCCAATCGCGCACCAGGCTGGCCAGGCTGGCGCTGGCGAAATCGCCCTGGCGACTGGCCGGCAGCACCTGCTCGGCACCGCGCAGGATCACCGCCACATGCTCGCTGTCGCCGCGACCGAGGGCCTGCAGGTTGGCGCGGTAACGCAGATAGCGGCTGATCAGCTGCACCGCCTCGCGCGGGTCCAGCGGCCACTGGGTCTGCGCCGCGGCCGGCCACTGGGCGAAGCGCTCGCCGCCGCGCAACAGGCTCAGGCCGTTGCCCGGGTCATAGAGAAAGACGATATCGAAGGTGCCGAGCAGCTTGGCGTCGAGGTAACGGGTCAGGCTGACCAGAAGGCCGTCCAGGGGAAAACGGTCGGCGACATTGCCGTACAGCACGAACTGGCCATGGGCCGCGCTTTCATAGGCCAGACGCAGTTCGGCGACCCAGGCGGGTGCGCGTTGAGCACTAGTCATACCATTCCCTTTTCATACACGCTCCGCGCGTAGAACCAGTTCAAGATCGTTACGAGCGCAGGTCAGGCAAGGCGAAAACAGGCGAGGACGCGGAGTTTACAGGTGTAAATGAGCAGTCCGAGCCTGTTTTCAACGCAGCATCACCAAGCGCAGTAGATATTGGATGGTTCTTACTGGCTTTCCGACTGCGGATTGCTGCCGCCCATGCTGCGGTTGGCCGCCGGGGCCTCGCTGGCCTCCTGGCCCGGCAGGCTGATGCCTTCCTTGGCGGCGAAATCGGCCAGGGCCTGGTCGGCCAGGGCATCCATCTCGGCTTCCTTGAGGTTCACTTCGCTCATGTCCATCGAGTCGCGGGCCATGCGCGCACGGCCAGCGGCCTTGGTGCGCTCTTCCTCGACCATCTCGTGCAGGCGGCTAAGGGTGTCGCCGGAGCCGCCGATGGTGCTGACCATACCGGCGGCCATCTCGTTCATCTCGGCCATGGCGGTCTTCATCCGCAGGTCGTTGATCGCGCCCTTGAGCGCCTCGATCTTGCTGCGCGCGGCGGCCACCGCCACTTCACGGGCCTTGGTCAGGTTCTGGTAGGTTTCTTCGGCCTGGGCCAGCTGGCGGCGATTCTCTTCCAGCTCGCGGGCCAGGTTCTGCAGACGCAGGGCGTTCTGCGCGGCGGCCGACTTGTTGCCGGCGCGCAGGTGGGCGGTGGTGCGCGCGTGCAGCTCGCGCTCCTCGGCTTCCTGCTTGCGCACCTGGCTCATCAACCGCTCGGCCAGGCCGGCATGGGCGGCCAGGCCCTGATTGAAATTGGCGATCTGCTTGCGCAGGTTTTCCTGCTCCAGCTCCAGCAACGCCTCCGGATTCTGCCGCTCGATGTCCTTGATAAACAGCGACAGCATGCCTTTGAGGATATTGGTCAGACGAGCGAACATGGTGTCTCCTTGCGGTAAGCGGGCAATCCATCGGTTACCGGCGCAATGCCGGGCAGGCTTGACGCATTCTTGGTGAGCCTGGCAATTGATGCAACCGTCCGTCGCCGGTTAGTGCTGCTGGCGATTGTAGGCAGAGGCAACAGTTTCGGGATAGCCAGTCGATCACGTCTGCAGCCATCAGAATAGATCGAGTTGATTGGCCGGGGGGGCTTTAACCGCCGTGGCCCGCACCTCCGGCTGCGCCGACTTTGCCTGTAGCCGCTCAGCCAAACCAGCCGCCCGTTCCGCTCGGGTCGCCACCGCCTCGCCCAGGCGTGGCGGCAGGGCCCAGATTTCCACCTTGTGTTTGGCCCGGGTGATGCCGGTGTAGAACAGGCTGCGGGTCAGCAGGGGGCTGGGTTGTTCGGGCAGCACCAGCAGCACTTCACTGAATTCCGAGCCCTGGCTTTTGTGCACGGTCATGGCGAAGGCGCTGTCGTGGCTGGGCAGACGCGCCGGGGCGAAGGGGCGGTAGCCGTCCTCGCCTTCAAAGAACACGCGCAGGCCGTATTCGGTGTGCAGGCAGATGCCGATATCGCCGTTGAACAGGCCGAGGGCGTAGTCATTCTGCCGCACCATCACCGGCCGACCGACATACCAGCGCTCACGGCTCGGCACCTGACTGCGGCGTTTGATCCGCGCCTCCAGTGCTTCGTTGATCCCAGCCACGCCCCAGGCCCCTTCACGCTGGGCGCAGAGCGCACGGAAGGCATTGAAGGCGGCGAAGGCCGCAGCTGGATCGGCGCTTTTTGCGGCGCTGATATAGGGTGAATAGCCCTGATCCAGACGCTCCAGAAGATCGTTGGGCGTTGGCTGGGCATTCCAGGCCAGGTCGCTGCGGTCTTCCTTGAGCAGGTTAAGGGTGCCGCTGACGTCGCCGCCATTGATCCGTCGCGCCAATTCGCCGATGCCGCTATCGCCGGCAAAGCGGTGGCTGTGAGTCAGCAGCACCACGGCATCGCCAAGCTGCGAGCCGGGCTGGCTGACCGGCACCTGCTGGCCGGTGATACGTTGCAAGTCGCCGGCCGCCTGGGCGTCGAAACCACGGCCCTCGCAGAGTTCGGCGAATACCGCGCCGGCTTCCACGGCGCACAGCTGGTCTTTGTCGCCGAGCAGGATCAGTCGCGCGCTGGGCGGCAGGGCGTCGAGCAGTTTGGCCATCAGCGCCAGGTCGACCATCGAGGCTTCGTCCACCACCAGCACATCCAGCGCCAGCGGGTTGGCCGCGTAATGGCGTACCTGCGGGCTGTCGCCACGGCTGCCAAGCAGGCGGTGCAGGGTGCGCGCCTCATCCGGTAGCGCCGCCTTGATCGCCTCGCTGACCGGCAACGCGGCCTTGGCATTGCGGATCGCCTCGGCCATCCGCGCCGCCGCTTTACCGGTGGGTGCGGCCAGGCCAATGGCCAGCGGAGCGCCGCCCGGATGTTCGCAGCCCGGTTGTTCTAGCAACGCCGCGAGCAGACGCACCACGGTGGTGGTCTTGCCGGTGCCGGGGCCGCCGGAGATCACCGCCAGCTTGCGCCGCACCGCTTGCGCGGCTGCCAGGCGCTGCCAGTCGGGTTGTTGTTGGTTAAAGGCAAATAGCCGGGTCAGGCTCTCGCTCAATTGCGCCTCATCCACCACCGGCAGATCGGCGGCGCGCTGCAACAACTGCTCGGCCAACTGGCGTTCGTAGGCCTGGTAGCGCGCCAGATAGAGGCGGCCGTGTTCAAGAATCAGCGGGGTGAAATCGCCATCGCCGCCCACCAGGGACGAGGCTTCAAGCTGCGCCTGCCATTCACCCTGAGGCGGCAGGCGGAAGTCGTGTTCGGGCCAGGGTCGCTGCCCGGCCAGACGGGCCAGCGGCAGGCAGACATCGCCCTTGTCCAGCGCCATACAGAGCAGCGCCGCCGAAACCAGCACCACGGGTGAGGCCGCCGGATCGAGGCGCTGCAGGCTGTCGACCAGGGCGCGCTCCAGTGGGCCTAGGGGGAGGTCGGATAGATTCATGCGATCTCCCCGTAGGGTGCGGCGGGGGTGCCTAGGCCGTGCGCACCAAGGGTGAAGGACATGGTGCGCACGGCGCACCCTACGAACAGCATCATCTGCCCTCCGCAAATAGGCTATCCAGCGCATCTAGCAGCCCATCGCTGGGCCGCGAGAAGTACACCCCGGCCGTCGGCATGCCGCGCAGAAACAGGTAGTAGGCACCGCCCAGCTGGTCGTTGTGGAAATCGTCCAGGCGCTGGCGCAGGAAGCGCCGCAGCGCCACCAAATAGATCAGGTATTGCAGGTAGTAATGCTCGGCGGCCAGGGCCTGCAGCAGGCGTTCGCCGCCGTAGTAGCTGGCGTCCGGGCCTAGCCAGTTGGACTTGTAGTCAGCGATATACCAGCGCCCGTCGTGCTCGAAGGTCAGGTCGATAAAGCCCTTGAGAAAACCTTTGAGGCTGTCGAATTCCAGGCGCGCCGCCGCCTCACGCATAGGTGCGGCCAGGCCATGGGCCGGATCACAGAGAATGGCGCGCAGGCGCTGCACATCCAGCCCGGCCAGGGGGAAGGTAAAGCCCAGCTCGGGCAAGCGCCGCGCCGGATTAAGGCCGGCGAGGCACAGGCCCTGGCCATCCAGATCGGCGTCGATCACCTGTTGCAGGTGCGCAAGCGCCACCGCCTGCCAGTCGCTGCTAATGCCATGGCCGCTTAGCCCTGGCTCGATCAACTCATTAAGCGGCGCCTTGCCCCGCGCCCAGTCATCCAGAATCGCATGCAGGCAAGTACCGGCCCGCGCGCCACGGGGAAAGGCGAAGAAACCCGTGCCCGGCTCGCTGGCGTCCGGCAGCACCAGGCCATCGCGGTCCGGTGCCTCCATATGCATGCCGGCGGCTAAGCCGGAGAAGCTGCCGATACGCCAGGCGCTGTGCAGGCTGCGCTGCAGGCTGGCGAGTTGCTGCGGGGCTGGCGCGCGCTGCTCGCCGGCGGCGCTGGCTTCACCCTCCCGCAGGGGCTGAATCACCATCTGGCCCTGGCTGCTGGCGATCAGTTGTTCGATTTCTGCACGCAGCCCTTGCGGACTGAGACTTTGCAGATGGCCGGCAAGCTCGGCCAGGGCATCATCACCCGGCAAGTGGCGGCCGTGCAGCAACCAGGCCAGAGCGCTGCTGTGCAGGCCGCTGTCGCCGAGGGTGCCGTCTTTTCTTGGCTTGCAGTCCACCGGGCCCCAGTGCAACCAGAGGCGATCGCGGGCGCGGGTCAGGGCGACATAAGTCAGGCGCAGTTTCTCGGCGAAACGCTCATGGCGGGCGCGCTCGCGGTGCATGTCGATCTGCTCACCACCCAGGTCCAGCAGCGGCGTGCCGTCGTCGGCGTGACAGCTGATGTCTTCGCTCTGGCGCAGCAGCGCGCCGTCCCACAGGTAGGGGCAGAACACCAGCGGGTACTCCAGACCCTTGGAGGTGTGGATGGTGACGATCTGCACCCGCTCGGCGTCGCTTTCCAGGCGCAGCAGGGCGTCTTCGCCATGGGCCTCGGCGCTGCGCTGGGCATTAAACCAGGCGAGCAGCTGTTCCAGGCCGGGGCGTTGCAGGCTCTCGGTTTGCAGCAGCTCGGCCAGGTGCAGCAGGTTGGTCAGGCGGCGCTCGCCATCGACCAGGGCCAGCAGGCGCTGGGCCACCTGCTGCTCATCCAGCCAGGCGCGGAAGGCGCGCATAAAGCCCTGTTGCTGCCAGAGCTGATGATAGCGCTCGGCGTCTTCGCGTTCACGATCCCAGGCCTGGGCATCCTCGGCGCAAGCTGCCAGCACCTGGGCGCTGCGGCCCAGCAGACGGCTGGCCAAGGCATAGCGCAACGCGCCTTCGCGGCCCGGCTCGGCATAGGCGGCGAGCACGGCGGACAGTTCGGCGGCCTCTTCACTGTGCCAGACATTCTCCTTGCCGCGGCGCACGCTGGGCACGCCTCGGGCGGCCAGTTCCGCGGCCACTTCACTGGCCTGACGGTGGCTGGCGACCAGCACGGCAATATCGCCGCCTTTAAGCGGAATCTGCTCGCCCTGATCGTCAAAATAGGCCTGGCCCTGACTGCTGGCGCTAAGCACCGCAGCGATACGCCGCGCTGTATCTCGCGCCACCAAAGCGCCCGCTTCACCTTTGCCCAGGTAGTCGTTATCCAGCCAGACCAGCGCCAACGGCGCGTCGGTTTCGCCCTCGACATGCGGCAGCACCAACTGCGCTCGCGCCTTGGTGCTGGCCCCGACCTGCTGATAGGCCAGGCCGGGTTCGGCAAAGGGCATGGGGCGATCAAACAGCTGGTTAAGCGCGGCGATCAGCTCGGGGGTGGAGCGGTGGTTGGTGGCCAGGCTGTATTGCCGCGCGGCCTCGCTGCGGGCTTTGAGGTAAGTGGCCAGATCCGCACCACGAAACGCATAGATCGCCTGCTTGGGGTCGCCGACAAAACACAGGTCACCGGCATCCTGATAGATGCGGTGAAACACCCGGTACTGCACCGGGTCGGTGTCCTGAAATTCGTCGATCAACGCCACCGGATACTGCGTACGCAAGGTGCCGGCCAAATGTTCACCACCCTCGCCCTGCAACGCCTGTTGCAGCTTGTTAAGCAGATCATCGAACGCCAGCAGGCGCTGCGCGGCCTTGCGCGCCGGCAGTTGCTCGTTGAGCTGGCCGATCAGGCGTACCTGCAGGTCGATCAGCCGTTGTTCGGCCTCGGGCTGCGCGGCATCCAGCGCGTCGCAGAGTTCCTGCAGAGCGGCGGCCAGGGGATTGGCCGGTGCTTCGCAGCCCTTTTTGCTGGCCTTGTTCAACCCTTCACGAGACAACCGGCGGTGCGCCTCGGTTTTGCTAAACAGTGCTGCCGCATCGCTGAAATAACCATCCAGCTCGGCCTGCCAAACGCCCAACTTGGCCGGATTGCACATATTGCTCTTGAAGCCGTCGAAGGCCTTGAGCTGCGCCAGCCAGACGGCACTTTCACTCAACCAGCAGCGCTGCGCCTGCTGCCAGGCGGCGCGCAGGCTGCTCATCTCGCTGCTGGCACCGGGTTGCGGCTCGATACGCAGATACGGCTTGCCCAGGTGATTGCGCAAACGCTTGCGCAGGCTCTGCGGGGTGATTTTCTGCTGCACCAGAAACGCCGCCCATTCTGGCTCGGCGGCGGCCAGCTCATGCCGCCAGAGGTCGGCAAGCAGGGCGTCGATAATCTCGCGGTCGTCGTGGGTCAGCTCGTTGTCGAAATCACCGCCGGCCTCGAACGCGGCGTCTTGCAAGGCGCGCTGACAGAAACCGTGAATGGTGAAAATCGCCGCCTCATCGAAACCATGCACCGCGAGCAACAAACGCCGATGGCTGGCCGCATCCGGATACTGGGCATGCAGCGCGTTAAGCAGGCTGTCTCCGCTGACAACGCCGTCATACACCGCCAGCAGCTCGGCCAGGCGCTTGCGAATGCGCTCGCGCAACTCGGCGGTGGCGGCGGTGGTAAAGGTCACCACCAGAATCTGGCTGACGCTAAGCTGCTTCTCCAGCAGCAGGCGGGCGTACAGCGCGGTCAGGGTCCAGGTCTTGCCGGTACCGGCACTGGCCTCGATCAGCGAGCGCCCGCTGAAGCTGTCCTGCAACAGGTTAAGGCTGGCGCTGCTCATGCTTCGTCCTCTTCACTGCCTTGCAGGGCATCCAGCGCCGGACCGTAGAGCTGCTCGGCGAGGGCTTCGAAGCGTTCGTCCAGCGCCTCGCGGTCGCGAAAGGCCAGGGCGTTCCAGGGGTCCTGGCCTTCGCCGGTCATATGATCATTGCCCTGCCACATCAGCCGCGCCTCGCTGCGGGCGGCGTCAATCGGTTCCTTGCGCCCGGGGTTGCGCCATTTGCGGGCAAAACCATGGCTGCATTTGGCGAACAGCGGCAGCGGTTCGCACAGCGCGCTCTTGTAGGCCTCCAGCCAGGGCAACAGCAGCCCACGGACATCGGCCAGCGGTCCCAGTCGCCATTCGCTTTTCGGCGAGAGCAGGCGGCTGTCGCGACTGATGCCCGGAGTGACTGCAGAGTTGAGCAGCAGATGGCGCAGCCAGAACGGCGCCAGCTCCCAGGCACCGAGATCACGCAGGCGGTAGTCGAACAGGCCGGCACTGGTCACGCCATCGAGCCAGCCGTGGATGCGCACGCCGGCCAGTTCGAGATCCACCAGCAACGGTTGCGGCGCGTCATCCGGGCGTTCGTCGAACAGGGTCGGGGCGAAGGCGCGGATCGGCCCGCGAATCTGCCCCCAGTGCGCCTGGCCCAACTCGCCCACCGGCAGCCAGCCAGACGCCGCAGCTACGGCGCGCTCCTGGCGCTCGCTCCAACCCTGCTCGATGGCCTGCAACGCCAGCTGGCGCAGGCCATGCTGGCTGGTCCACTCGACGCTAAAGGGCTCGTCGCCGGCGAGGGTTTCCTCGCTCTGCGCCAGGCGCAGGCCGAGGCGCTGTTCCAGCAGATAGCGCGCCGGGTGCTTGAAGCAGTGAATCAACTGACTCGGCTCGATGCTCAGCGGAGCGCCGCCCGGCCAGTCTTTATCTGGCTCATCCAGGCGGCTGGCAAAGGGCGTTGGTGCCTCCACCGCCTGGCTTAGACGCTGCGCAGCGCGGAACCACGGCGCGGCAAAGCCGGCATGCCGGTTGCCGGCGAAGTTGCCGGGGGCGAAGGGCTGCAGCGGGTGATGGTGGGTAATCTGGGCGCTGGCTTTTTTGTGGATTGCCGCCTCGTCGCGGCTAAAGCCCCTCCCACAATCACCTTCACAGACTGCGGTAAGGTCGACCACATCCAGCAGTTCGCTGACCAGCACCGAGGGCGGTAGTTCGGCGTTGCTGCGCGGGTCGCGGCCGACGTAGCTGAGGTACAGGCCGCCACGGGCCGAGAGCAGGGTTTCCAGCAGCAGGTAGCGGTCGTCCAGGCGGCGGGCGCGGTCGCCGCGCCGGGGTTTCTGGCCGATCAGGTCGAAACCGGCGGCCGGGGTGCGGCGTGGCAGCGCGCCGTCATCCAGACCGAGCAGGCAGACCAGACGAAACGGCAGGCTGCGCATCGGCACCATGGTGCAGAAGGTCACCGCGCCGGTGAGGAAACCCGAGGCGGCGCTGCCCTGCTCCAGAGCGGCGGTCAGCTGCTGACGAATCAGCGCCAGCTCGATCGGCCGCTCGACCCCGGACGCATCGGCCTGTTCCTTGAGCGCGGCGCAGGCCTTGGACAGCAGCAACAGGGTGTCGCCGGCCTCGCGCTCGTCGAACAGCTGGTCGATCAGCACTTGTAGGCTCTCGGCCCATTCGCGCAAAGGCCGTGGCCGTTGCAGGCTCTGGGCCAGGGCGGCCAGGCGCTCGACAAACCCGGCCAGACGGCCGAGCAGTTGCGCACGACCGCCTTCCAACGCATCCAACGGCCAGCTGGCACCCAGCAACGGGGCCTGGTTGCCCGCCAGTTGCGGCGGCGCGGCAAAGCCCAGCAGCAGGCGATCCAGCCCTTGCCGCCAGGTAAAGGCGGCATCGGCGGGCAGGCCCAGCTGCTCGCGGTGCGCGCCATCGCGCCCCCAGCGCACCCCGGCTTCACGCAGCCAGTCGCGCAGCAGCGGTAAGTCTTCGGCTTCGATACCGGCACGGCGGACGATGGCCGGCTGTTCCAGCCAGGCGAGGATTTCCTCGGCGGCGAAGCGGCTATCCGGCAGCGCCAGCAGGTTGAGGAAGGCTTCCAGCAGGGGAATTTCCGCGCGCAGGCTGCGGTCGGCGAGGCTGAACGGAATCCGCGGTACACCTTCCCGTGGGGCGAACACTGCTTCGATATAGGGCGCGTAACGCTCGATATCCGGGGTCAGCACCACCACCTGATCCGGGGTCAGGCCGGGCTCGGCAGCAAAGCGCGCAAGCAGTTGGTCATGGAGGATTTCCACCTCGCGCAGTGGCGAGTGGGCGATATGCAGCTCCAGCGAACGGTCGTCGTCACGCAGCTGCAGGCGCTCATCAGCCGAGCGGGTGCGCAGACGCAGAATATCGTTCTGCAGCGCTTGCAGCAGGCTGGCGTCGTGCAGGTCGTCATCCTCGGAATACAGGCCGATTTCCTGGCTGCCTTCGCCGGACGCCAGGCTGAACAGGCTGTCGAAAAAGTCGCGGCCCTGCTTGCCCAGGCTGGCCAATAACGGATGGCCGACATCCAGGTACCAGTCCTCGGGACTTGCCTCGGGTTGCCGCGCCAGCTCACGAATATCGCGAATCTCGCCCCAGGCCTCGCGGCAGGGATTAAGGGCGAAAATGATCACGTCCGTATGCCGCGCCAGGCCTTCGAGCACGCGCATATGGTGCGGTGGCAGCGAGCTGATACCGAATACCACTATCCGTTCGGGCAAACCGGCGATGGGCTCGGGCTGATGCAGACGGGCCAGCAACTCCTCCAGCAGCCGGGCGCGGTGCGGGTGGCCGTCGCGGGTCAGCTCGCGCCAGAGCAGCGCCTGCCAGGCTTCGTCCGGGCCGAGGTCCTGCAGCTCGTTGCGCTCCCAGGCGGCCAGCCAGTCGTCGCGATACAGCAGGTATTGGTCGAATACGTCGGCGATCTTCACGGCAAGCGACAGCCTTCGCCGCTCATCGCCGCCTTCCAGGTAATGCGCCAGGCGCGGTGCCTCGGCCAGGTTGGCCGGCTCGCACAGCCAGTCATACAGCCGCCAGCTCAGGCTGCTGGGGCTAAAGGCCGATTGCTCCGGGAGTTGCCCCAAGGCCAGGCGCGACATATCCCAGACGAACTTGGCCGGCAGCTGCACCTCCAGCTGCATGGCAATGCCCTGCTTGCGCGCCAGCTCCAGGGTCAGCCAGCGCCCCATACCCTGGCTCGGCACCACCACCAGTGCCGGCGCAAAAGGCTCGCGCATCGGCGTGGCGAGCAGGCGAGTGGCCAGTGCGCCGAGGGTTTCCAGGTCAGGGGCGTGATAAAGGTTGAGCATGGTCAGCATGGCGTCCTTTGCGAAACGCTAGGGTAACCAGTCTGGCAGCGTGGCGCGACAGCCGGTGTCGCGCTTAGGGTCTATTGCCGCTTCATCGCGAGCCGCGCGGCCGCGAATGAAACGGCAACAGACCCTTGCTGCTAGGATTCAGTGCAGATCAGCGGGAGGTGTGATGAGCGATACAGAGGAAGTCGGCGCGGTGGATGTGTTCCCTTATCTGCAGCAGCTTTACGAGCGTGGCGGCTCCGACCTGTTCTTCAGTGTCGGCGCACCGGCGCATATGAAGCTCGAGGGCATCAGTCAGGCCCTGAACCAGCGTGTGCTCAGGGCCGGCGAGGTGCAGCAGCTGGCCTATCAGCTGATGAACCAGAAGCAGATCATGGAGTTCGAGCGCGACCTGGAGATGAACCTGGCGGTCAGCGTGCAGAACGCCGGGCGCTTTCGGGTCAACGTCTACTACCAGCGCGGCGAAGTGAGCATGGTGGTACGCCTGATCAAGAGCAGCATCCCCAATTTCGAGGCCCTGGGCCTGCCCCGGCTGCTGGAGAAACTCAGCATGCAGGACCGCGGCCTGATCCTGGTGGTGGGCGCGGCGGGTTCGGGCAAATCCACCACCCTGGCGGCCATGCTGGATTTTCGCAACCGCCACAAGGGCGGGCATATTGTCTGCATCGAAGACCCCATCGAGTTCCTCCACAGCCACCAGCAGTCGATCATCGACCAGCGCGAGGTGGGCCTGGATACCCACAGCTTTGCCGACGCCCTGCGCAATGTGCTGCGCGAGGCCCCGGACGTGATCATGCTCGGCGAGATCCGCGACGCTGCGACCATGCAGCACGCCCTGCACTATTCGGAAACCGGCCACCTGTGCCTGGCCACCCTGCACGCCACCAGCAGCAGCCACGCCATCGAGCGGATCGTGCGTTTCTTCCCTGACGAGGCGCGTAAGCAGGTGCTGGCCGACCTGGCGCAGAACCTTCTGGCGGTGATCGGCCAGCGCCTGGTGCCGGGCCTGCAGCAGAAGCGCGTGGCCGCCATCGAACTGATGCTCGGCACCCCCTATATCCGCGACCTGATCCAGCGCGACCAGCTCAGCGACCTGCGCGAAGCTACCGGTCGTGCCCTGGAGCAGGGTCTGCAGACCTTCGACCAGCACCTCTACCGGCTGCTGGAAGGCGGGCGGATCAGCCTGACCGAAGCACTCAAGTTCGCCGACTCGCGCACCGACCTGAGCCTCAAGGTCAAACTGGAACGCGGCTTCAGCGCGGACGACAACGAGCACAAGGTGATGCGCGATTTTTAGCAGGCCACTGCCGTTTCGGCGCACACCGCGCTGACAGCTCGCCGATTAGCAGCTATAGCTCAATACAGGGGCGCAGAAATATTGCCGGTGACGTCACCCGTTGCCGGCAGCCAATAATCGCCGGGCCAGGGAGGCTGCCGTTATGCTCACCCTGCTTAATCTTCTGTCTGCCGTTGCCCTGCTGATCTGGGGCACCCATATCGTCCGTAGCGGCATCCTGCGGGTGTATGGCTCGCACCTGCGCAAGGTGCTCAGCCATAACGTCAGCAAGCAGCCGCTGGCCTTTGCCGCCGGCATCGGCGTCACCGCCCTGGTGCAGAGCAGCAACGCCACCGCCCTGCTGGTCACCTCCTTCGTCGCCCAGGGCCTGATGGCACTGGCTCCGGCGCTAGCGATCATGCTCGGCGCGGATGTCGGCACCGCACTGATGGCGCGGGTGCTGACCTTCGACCTGAGCTGGCTGAGCCCGCTGCTGATCTTCCTCGGGGTGATCTTCTTCCTCTCGCGCAAGCAGACCCGCGCCGGCCAGCTCGGCCGCGTGGCCATCGGCCTGGGCCTGATGCTGCTGGCCCTGGAGCTGATAGTCGCGGCCGCCACGCCGATCACCGAAGCCCGCGGCATCCGTGTGCTGTTCGCCTCGCTGACCGGCGACCTGCTGCTCGACGCCCTGGTCGGTGCGCTGTTCGCCCTGATTTCCTACTCCAGCCTGGCCGCCGTGCTGCTTACCGCGATGCTGACAGGTGCCGGGCTGATCAGCCTGCCGGTGGCCATCGGCCTGGTGATCGGGGCGAATATCGGCAGCGGCGTGCTGGCCTTTCTCAACAGCAGCCTGCAGACCCCGGCCGGACGCCGGGTAGCCCTCGGCAGCCTGCTGTACAAGGTGCTGGGGCTGCTGCTGGTGATGCCGCTGCTCGACCCCCTGGTGAGCTGGCTGGACAGCCTGAACTGGCGGCCCGAGGAACTGGTGATCGGCTTCCATCTGCTCTACAACAGCCTGCGCTGCGTGTTGATGCTGCCCACGGTCGGGCTGATGGCGCGCTTCTGCAACTGGCTGCTGCCGGATCGTGCCGAGGCCAGCGGCGTGGCCCGCCCACGCCACCTCGACCCCACCGCCCTGGGCACACCGAGCCTGGCCCTGGCCAATGCGGTGCGCGAGACCCTGCGCATCGGCGATCTGGTGGAAACCATGCTCAGCCATCTGCTGCAGGTACTAGAAGGTAGCCAGCCGGCCTTGAGCAAGGAGCTGCGCCGCCTGGATGACGATGTCGATGCGCTGTACAGCGCGGTCAAGCTGTACCTGGCCCAGGTCCCACGCGAGGTGCTGAGCGAACACGACAGCCGGCGCTGGGCCGAGATCATCGAACTGGCGGTAAACCTGGAACAAGCCGGCGACATTATCGAGCGCATGCTCGGCAAGGTGCAGGACCAGAAGACCGCCCAGCGTCATTCCTTCTCCGACAGCGGCCTGGAGGAACTCAACAGCCTGCATGCACAGCTGCTAGCCAACCTGCGCCTGGGGCTTACGGTGTTTCTCTCCGGCGACAAGGAAAGCGCCCGTCAGCTGCTGCGCGAGAAGCGCCGTTTCCGCGCCCAGGAACGCCGCCTGGCCCACGCCCATGTCGGCCGCCTGCATCGCCAGGTGGTGCAGAGCATCGAAACCAGCTCCCTGCATCTGGACCTGATCGGCGATATGAAACGGCTTAACTCGATGTTCTGTTCAAGCGCCTATGTGGTGCTCGAAGCCGGGGAAAGCGGGGCCCTGCACGCCGAGGAAACCGGGGGCGAATAAGCCCCGCGCGGGCCGGGCGCAACGGCATATGCGCCTAAACAAGATATCGACCGCCAGCGCGCCCGGGGCCAAAGCCCCGGAGCGCACTGGCGCGCCACTCAGGCCTGTACGGCCTTCACCTCAGGCTCGCGTCGCCGCCGTTGCAGCCAGACCACCAGGCCAAACAGCATAAAGCCCGGAATCCACATCAGCTCCTTGGTCCAGCGATCCGTCGGGGCGCGGACGTTGAGGATTTCCTGATCGAACTCCAGACCCGCCTCGGCCGCCGGGCTGCCGAAGGTGACGCTGTCGACCAGCACCTTGCCGCCCTCTTCATAGGTCAGCAGGCCAAGCTTCTCCAGGCGCTCTTCGCCGCTGGCACCTTCCGGCACTGGCAGCAGCAGGCTGAACTCGCGGGGATCACCCACCGCATCTTCACCTTTGATGCGTAAACGCAGCTGGCTGCCATCGGCCACATCACCCAGGGCCTGGGCCAGTTGCGCCGGCGGGATATCACGGTAAGGGTCGTGCACGATGTCCATCCAGAAACCCGGGCGGAACAGGGTGAAGGCCACCAGCAACAGCAGCACGTTCTCGTACCAGCGGCTGCGCACCAGGAAATAGCCCTGGGTACCGGCCGCGAAGATCAGCATGGCGACGGTGGCGATGGCAAAGATCAGCACGCCGTGCCAGAAATCCACGTCGATCAGCAGCAGGTCGGTGTTGAAGATAAACAGGAACGGCAACACCGCCGTGCGCAGGCTGTAGTAGAACGCCTGTATCCCCGTACTGATCGGATCGCCCTTGGACACCGCCGCCGCCGCGAACGAGGCAAGGCCTACCGGGGGGGTGACGTCGGCCATGATGCCGAAGTAGAAGACGAACAGGTGCACCGCAATCAGCGGCACGATCAGGCCGTTCTGCTGGCCAAGCGTGACGATCACCGGCACCAGCAGGCTGGACACCACAATGTAGTTGGCGGTGGTCGGCAGGCCCATGCCCAGTATCAGGCTGAAGATCGCCGTCAGCACCAGCATCAGCAGCAGATTGCCCATCGACAGCAGCTCGACCAGATCGGCCAGCACCAGACCGACCCCGGTCTGCGACACCGCGCCGACGATCATCCCGGCCGCCGCGGTGGCGATACCGATGCCGATCATATTGCGTGCGCCGGCAATCAGCCCCTCACGCAGGTCGATCACACCGTCCATAAACGAGCCGTGGGCATGGCTGCCATCGGTGCGCAGCCAGCTCAGCAGCGGGCGCTGGGTGAGCAGGATGATGATCAGCATCACGCTGCCCCAGAAGGCCGACAGGCCAGGGGACAGACGCTCGATCATCAGGCACCAGACCAGCACCACCACCGGCAGCAGAAAATGCAGGCCGGAGAGCAGCACGGCGCGGGTTTGCGGCAGCTTGTCGAGCGGCGCGTCCGGGTCTTCGGCAGGTAGCACCGGCACACTAGCGGCGATTTTCAGCAGGCCCAGGTAAACCAGCGCCAGCAGTGCGCCGATACCCGGCATGGCATATTCACCCAGCGCCGGCTTGAGCCAGCCCAGGCCGTAGTACACCGCCAGCGACAGGCCGCTGATCAGCGCCGCACCAAAGGCGAAACCGGTCAGACGGCGCAGCCAGGGCTTGGGCTGATGCCCGGGCACCGGCTGCAGGCCGAGCTTCAGCGACTCCAGATGGACGATATAGAGCAGGGCGATATAGGAGATCGCCGCCGGCAGGAAGGCGTGCTTGATGATCTCGACATAGGGCATGCCGATGTACTCGACCATCAGAAAGGCCGCTGCGCCCATCACCGGCGGCATGATCTGGCCATTGACCGAGGAGGCCACTTCCACCGCGCCGGCCTTCTCCGCAGAGAAACCGGTGCGCTTCATCATCGGAATGGTGAAGGTGCCGGTGGTCACCACGTTGGCAATCGACGAGCCGGAAATCAGCCCGGTCAGCCCCGACGCCACCACGGCCGCCTTGGCCGGGCCACCGCGGAAGTGGCCGAGCATGCTGAAGGCCAGCTGAATAAAGTAATGCCCCGCGCCTGCGCGTTCGAGCAAGGCACCGAACAGCACAAAGAGAAACACGAAGCTGGTGGATACGCCGAGGGCGATGCCGAACACCCCTTCGGTGGTGATCCACTGGTGGTTGGCCATGGCGTTGAAGCTGACCCCACGGTGCGCCAGCATCCCCGGCATATAGGGCCCGGCCAGGCTGTAGACGAGAAACACCAGGGCGATGATCGCCAGGGGCGGGCCGAGGGCGCGGCGGGTGGCTTCCAGCAGCAAGGGGATGCCGATGCAGGCGGTCACCAGGTCGGCCGTGGTCAGGCTGCCCGGACGTAACGCAAGCTGCTGGTAGCAGATAAACAGGTAAGCGGCGCTGGCGGCAGCCACCAGGCCGAGGGCGATATCCATCAGGGGCACGCGGTCGCGCGGCGAGCGCTTGAACGCCGGGTAGGCGAGAAAGGCCAGCAGCAGGGCAAACGCCAGGTGGATGGAGCGGGTTTCGGTGTCGTTGAGCACGCCGATGCCGAAGACAAACGGCAGTGGCGAGGCGATCCACAACTGGAACAGCGACCAGAGCAGGGCCAGGCCGGCAATCGCCTGGGCCATGGGGCCCACGGGTAGGCGGGCACCGACATCCTGGGCAATCAGTTCTTCGGTGGACAGTTGCTTGTCATGCATGGGTTGAACCTGCATTCGAGAGTACGGAAAACGGCAAAACCCGCAGCCGTGCAGCTGCGGGTTTGCTTATCTGGAAACACTAGCCCGTTTGACGGGCAACGTGGGCCGTCTTAAACCTGTTTACGATCTCGCGAGCTAGAGCCCTGCAAGGCAAAAATAGGCGAGGAAGCGGAGTGTACTTTTGTACATGAGCATTCCGAGCCTGTTTTTAACGCAGCAGGGCCGACGCGCAGCAGATCGTATGCAGGTTTTTACATCCAGCCACGTTCCTTGTAGTAGCGCACCGCGCCTTCATGCAGCTCGGCACTGAGGCCGACCTTGATCATGTCTTCTTCCTTCAGGTCGGCAAATGCAGGGTGCAGACGCTTGAAGCGCTCGATGTTGTCGAATACCGATTTAACCAGCTGGTAGACCACTTCCGGGCTGGCCGAAGCCGAGGTGGAAAGCACCGCCTTGCCGCCGATCGACGGAGTTGGCGCGTCGTTGCCCTTGTACACGCCGCCGGGGATATCGGCCTTGGTGTAGTAGCTCTTCTCGGCCAGCAGCTTGTCGATTTCCGCACCGGTCACCGGCACCAGCACCGCGTCGGTGGTGGTGGTGGCTTCCTGGATGGCACCGTTAGGGTGGCCAACGAAGTAGGTCATCGCGTCGATATTGTTGTCGCCCAGGGCAGATGCCTGCTCGGCCGGCTTCAGCTCGGCGGCGAGGGAGAAGGCGGAACGATCCCAGCCCTTGACCTGCATGATCTCTTCCAGGGTGTCACGCTGACCGGAACCCGGGTTGCCGATATTCACCCGCTTGCCCTTGAGGTCATCGAAGCTGGCGATCTTGGCGTCACGGCGGGCGAGGATGGTGAACACCTCGCTCTGCAGCGAGAACACCGCGCGGATGTCGGCCATCGCGCCTTCCTTCTCGAACGGCGCGACGCCCTTCATGGCCTTGAACTGGTGGTCCGACTGCATGATGCCGAAGTTGAATTCACCACTGCGGATGCCGTTGACGTTGGCCACACCGCCGCCACTGGCGGGGGCGTTGCACTTGATGCCGTGGTCAGCTGCGCCACGGTTGAGGAAGCGGCAGATCGACTGCCCAGCGACGTAATAGACGCCGGTCTGACCGCCGGTGCCGATGGTCACGAATTTCTCTTCGGCCTGTGCCGCGCTGCTCAGGGTGATACCTGCGAGTGCGGCGGACAGGGCCCATGCCAGGGATTTGCCTTTCATGGGGTGTTCTCCTTTTCTGTTTGTTATTAAAACCGGTCGAACCTTATGGGCCGCAACCGGAGGGACGAGAGTCTAACCGCTCGGTCAGAAGTTGCACGGCGTAATAGCACCGCGCTGGTTACCGAGTATTAACCGGCCGCCTGAGCGGCTTGCAGCTGTTACCGCGCATGGCCCGTTCTCGGCCCTGCTGCCGGCTTGTGCAACGTCCTGTTCAGCTAGACGTCTAAAAACTACCCTCAGGCCACAGCTTTGGGCAGAATCGGGCGATGGCAAACTCACCACTCGATTCGCAACACACCTCCGTCAGCGCCAGCATCACCCTGGCCGTACTGCATGCCGCCAGCCGCATGGGCCTGGTGCGCAGCCAACTGATGAGCGAATGCGGCCTCAGCGACAGCCAGCTCAGCGACCCCGACGCCCGCGTGCCCTTCAGCACCCAGGAGCGCCTGTGGCAGGCATTGAGCCGCATGCCCCACGGCGAACCCGGGCTGGCCCTGGGCAGCAACCTCGCCCCCGGCCCGTTCAGCGTGCTCGGTTACCTGCTACAGAGTAGCCCAACCCTGGGCGATGCCCTGGCTGCCGGGCTGCGTTACCAGCGTCTGGTCGGCGAAGGCGGCGAAGTGCAGCTGCGCGAACAGGGCGATGAGCTGCAGCTGCTGTATCGCCCCCTGCACCCGGACCTGCCTGCCACCCGCACCCGGGTTCTGGCTTTGATGGCCTGTTGGGTGCAAATGTTCCAGCCCCTGCTCAATGAGTGGCAATTATTCCGGGCGCAGTTCGTCCACGCCCAGCCGGCGGACCTGCAGGCCTACCAAGCGGTGTTCGCCTGCCCGCTGCAGTTTGCCGCCGCCGATTACGGCCTGGTATTGCCCCGGACCCTGGCCGACGCGCCGCTGATCCAGGCCAACCCGCCGCTGCAGAACCTGCTGCGCCAGCATGCCGAAGCCCTGCTCGCACGCCTGCCCAGCGCCGGCCTGAGCGCCCGGGTGGTGGCCCTGCTCGGCGAACAGCTGGCCCGCGGCGAACCGGATCGCGCCGAGCTGGCGCGCCACCTGCACCTGAGTGAACGCACCCTGCAGCGACGCCTAGCGGATGAGGGCTGCAATTACCAGCAACTGCTCAACGACACCCGTCGCCAGTTAGCCGAACACCACCTGAACAGCGGCAAACTGCCGGCCGCGGAAATAGCCCTGCTGCTGGGCTACTCCGAGCCCAGCGTATTTTTCCGCGCCTTTCGTCAATGGACTGGGCTAACGCCGGGGGAATATCGCAGCCGGCAGAAAGCTCAATATCAGCCCGTCAGCAGCACTACATAAACTGAGAGTAGAAAAGTGAAAATTCAAAAAACATTAAGAACTAAGTGGCTCTTTAGTTTACTTATGCTGGCAAGCCCTTTGGCCTGGTCTGAAAATGGCACAAAAAAGATGTGCGAATTCATATCAGATCAATCAATTGATATAGCGACAAAAAGAGATGCTGGGATTTCAAAGCAAGAGCTAGATAGCCAGGTACCTTCTACCGACCCTATATTCTATGTATTAATGCGAAAACTCATCGAAGATGTTTATATCGATCATCAAGACCGCACACCAAAAGAAACCAGCCTTGACGTTTACCATACGTGCATGCAGAGAAGTAAGAAATAGCCTCCTGGCGCTAGATAAACCATCGCAACATACATAGATCAGGCAGATCAACCCATGGCGAGGCGTAAGAATAAAAAATCACTACGCGTTGAAGGCACCGCTGTGAAGCTCAAAAATCCTGGAAGCTGTCGCCGCTGCAGTAGAACCGGCGAGATTTTTGGCGCAATTACTAACCAAGGTTATTTGCATATTTGCCATAGCTGCCTAGTGGGTGGAACAAAGATCACAAGAGATAATAAAGTTCCACCTTACAGTCAGAGTAAAACCGAGGACTTAATGACACATTGCGTTTCCGGCTCATTCGGCGCAGGTAAAAAACGTTGAAACCATATTCATTATGGTTCGCGGTACAGCCCAATTTACAATTCAACTCACTCGGCAGAAATAAACTAATCCCCCGTTGTAACTTGCTAAACCCCCTGCGCCCGTAAAAACGCCAGAAACGCCTCCCGCGAGCTATAGCGCGGGCTAAAGCCGAAGTCCTGCTTCAGCCGGTTATTGCTCAGCACCGGGCGATAGCGCAGAAAGTCCAGCTGCTCGGGGCCGTACTGGCTCAGCCCCAGGGGCTTGAGCAGGCTCAGGGCGGCGCGTACCAGCCAGGCCGGCAGGGCGCGGTAGGGTTTGCCGAGCAGCGCGGCGATTTCCCGCAGCGACAGCGCGCCATCGCCAGCCAGGTTGAAGATCCCCTCACGGCGCTCGCGCAGGCCGCGGCAGATGATGTCGATCACGTCCTGATCCCAGATAAACACGAAGCGGCTGTCGCTGCCGCGAATGCCCAGCACCGCGGACTTCTTGAACAGGTCGCTGATCGGGTTGTTGACCTGCTTGCCGAGGATGGTGCCAGGCCGTAGCACCAGCTGCTTGAGCTGCGGCTGGTGCAGACGCGCCTCGGCCAGCAACTGTTCGATTTCGAGTTTGTGCCGGGCATAGGCGAACCGGGCATGGCCGCGCAGGGGCTGGTCTTCGTCCAGCCATTCGGCGTTGCGCGGGTCGTAGCCATAGGCCGCCCCCGAGCTGGTGACAATCAGCTGCTCGACGCCCTGAGCCACGGCCGCCTGCACGATCGCCCGGGTGCCGCCGACATCGATGGCGTGCAGCTGCGCCTCGCTCATGCCCGGCGGCGGGGTGATCACCGAGGCCAGGTGGACGATGGCCTGGGGCTTGTGGCGGGCCACGCACTGCTGCACCGCCAGCGTCTGGCTGATATCCAGCAGCACCGGTTCGACATTGGCCGGCAGGGCGGCGCTGGATTGGCCGCGGATATCGGCGGCGATCAACGTCCAGTGCGGCTGCTGGATGGCCAGCTGGTTAAGCAGTTGCCGGCCGATATAGCCGGCCGCGCCGGTGATCAAGACACGCATGCAATACTCCGGGCGCAGTCCTGCGCTGGGTTTATCGGGGATTGACGGGTTGTTCGTTCAGCCTAGATCGCCGGGTGCCAGACGGCAGTGGCAGGCCGGGCCAGTGGCCATGACTATTTGCGCCAAGGGGTTGGATCTTTTGCCGGTGCAGCGCGCTATGCTTTGCGCCTTGTCCTATCTGCCCGTTCCAGGAGTAGCGCCATGCACCGCTGGCAAGCCGTTGACCGTACGACCGCCCTGCCGAGCGCCCGCTGATGATCTGGAGAAACCTGTTGCCCGGCCTGGTCGCCCTGGTTCAGCGTCATCCCGGGCTGGTAGCGATCTTCGGTTTTGCCTCGGGGCTGGCGAGCTTTCTGCTGGTCGAACGCCATGCCGAACTGGCCCAGGTGCTGGCCTCGGTAATGTTGGTCAGCTGGTTATGGTTGATGTTGGAAAACATCCTGCGCGAGCGCATTGCCCAGTGGTTCGGGTTCGAGCTGCCGCCGCCCCTGCTGCGCTATGCGACCCAGATGATTCACCAGGAAAGTCTGTTCTTCGTCCTGCCGTTCTTCTTTATCACCACCACCTGGAACAGTGGCCAGGCCCTGTTCACCGGCCTGCTGGGGATCGCCGCGCTGCTGTCGATCATCGACCCGCTGTATTACCGCTGGCTGGCCCCCAAGCGCTGGCTGTTTCTCGCCTTTCACAGCCTGGCGCTGTTCGCGGTGCTGCTCACGGCGCTGCCGATCATCTTCCAGCTGACCACCCCGCAGAGTTACCAGCTGGCGCTGGCGGCGTCGGCGGTGCTGTCGTTCCCCTCGCTGTTCGCCATCATCACCGTGCAGCGCTGGTGGCGCGGCCTGCTGCTGGTCGGCCTGACTCTGGTGCTGGCTGCGGGCGGCTGGCTGGCGCGGGTCTGGGTGCCGCCGGCGACCCTGTGGCTGACCGAAGTGGCGGTGACCATCCAGCTGGATAACCAGAACCGGGCCCCGGGGCAGAGCCTCAAGCTGATCAGCGTCGCCCAGCTGCGCAGCGAGGGGCTGTACGCCTATACCGCGATCAACGCCCCGCGCGGCCTGAGCGAGCGGATCTACCACGTCTGGCGGCACGATGGCCGCGAGATCGAACGGATTGCCCTGGATATCCACGGTGGGCGCAAGGAGGGCTATCGCGCCTGGACCCACAAGCAGAACTTCCCCGGGCAACCGGTGGGCAACTGGCAGGTGCAGGTGCTGACCGAAGCCGGACAGATGATCGGCGTGCTGCGCTTCAAGGTGGCGGAGTAGCGGGTAGGTTGGAGCACTGCAAATTGACCGTGGGAGGCGCTTTAGCGGCGCTGGCGCGCAGCGCCCTTGATCGCGGCTGAAGCCCCTCCCACGAGTGTCTCACCAGCCCCGGAGCGCCCCCCCTGGCGGCTGCGCCGCTCAGCCGAAGAACCAGTAGCACACGCCAATAGCCGCGAGTATCCCGGCAAAGTCCGCCAGCAGCGCACAGCCCACGGCATGGCGCGCGCGCTGGATGCCGACCGCGCCGAAATACACCGCCAGCACGTAGAAAGTGGTCTCGGTACTGCCCTGTACCGTCGCGGCCAACAAGGCGGGGAAGCTGTCGACGCCGAAGGTCTGCATGGTCTCGATCAACATGGCCCGCGCGCCGCTGCCGGAGAAGGGCTTCATCAGCGCGGTGGGCAGGGCGTCGATAAAGCGGGTGTCCCAGCCCAGCCACTGGACCAGGCTGCGCACCCCGTCCAGGCCGAAATCCAGGGCCCCGGAAGCGCGGAAGACGCCGATGGCGCAGAGCATGGCCACCAGATAGGGCAGCAGGCTCTTGGCCACATCGAAGCCTTCCTTGGCCCCTTCGATAAAGCTCTCGTAGACTGGCACCCGACGCCACGCGCCGACCACGAGAAACAGCAGGATCAGACCGAACAGGGTGAGGTTGCCGAGCAGCGAGGACAGCGCCGCCAGGGCCGTGCTCGACAGCCCCGCCAGCAGCGCCATAAAGCTGCCCAGCAGCAGCGCCCCGGGAATCAGGTAGGCCAGCACCACCGGATCCCACAGACGCAGGCGCTGGACCAGGGCCACAGCCAGCAGCCCGGCCAAGGTGGAGGCGCAGGTGGCCAGCAGAATCGGCAGAAATACCAGAGTCGGATCGTCCGCGCCCTGCTGCACCCGGTACATAAAGATCGACACCGGCAGCAGGGTCAGGGATGAGGTGTTGAGCACCAGGAAGAGGATCTGCGCGTTGCTTGCCACGGTCGGGCTGGGGTTGAGTTCCTGCAGGGCGCGCATGGCCTTGAGGCCGATCGGGGTGGCGGCATTGTCCAGGCCCAGGCCGTTGGCAGCGAAGTTGAGGGTGATAAAGCCCAAAGCCGGATGGCCGCGGGGTACTTCCGGCATCAGCCGCGCAAACAGCGGGCCAAGGGCGCGGCCGAGCAGATTGACCAGGCCGGCTTTTTCGGCGATACGCAGAAAGCCCAGCCAGAGGGTGAGGGTGCCGAACAGCACCACCATGATTTCCACTGACAGCTTGGCCATGGCGAACAGACTTTCGACCATGGCGGCAAACACCGCCGGGTCGTCGCCCAGTAGCCAGCGCGTCAGCGCGGCGAACGCCGCGACCACGAAAAAGCCCAGCCACAAGCCGTTAAGCATGCCCCATCCCCCTTAATGCGATGGGCGCGATGATAGCGCGGCTGGACCGGGCGTGCTTGGCGGTGATGGGCGGGCCCGCTGCAGGGTGTTAAGACCTTACAGCGCGGCCCGTGGCTTTAGCCCCGAGGGCGGCGGCCCATGATAAAGGACACGACAAACAGCACCAGAAACACCACGAAGAGAATCTTGGCGATACCCGTAGCCGTGCCGGCGATACCGCCGAAGCCCAGTACGGCGGCGACGATGGCGATGATCAGAAAGGTAATGGCCCAACTTAACATGGTCTTGCTCCTTGGCCGCGATGGCCTGTTGACGAACGGGGCGGCGGGCCGCCCCGCCAGAGGTTACTGCAGGGAGTGCTTGAGGGCGCGCATGCGGTCATGGTTGGCACGGACCTTGGGCATTTCTACCGTCAGCAGTGCGTGCACGTCCGGCTCGGCGCTTTCCAGGGCATCCTCGAAGGCATGCAGGATGCGGTCTTCGGCTTCTTCCAGCTGGGCCACGTAGGTGGCTTCCTTGTCACTGGTCAGGCTCGCCTTGGTGTCGGCATAGACCTGACGCAGTTTGCCGATAAAGGTGCCACCGCTGGCCGGGGTTTCCTGGTTGGCGGCGACCTTTACCGAAAGCGCACGAATCAGCTCGGTCTTGCTCTGCGACATGTCGCGGAACAGCACCTGCAGACGCACATCCTTCACTTCGTCGTGGGCGTGTTGATAAAACTGCTGGCCGTCACGGGTGATTTCGATCAGCTCGTTCAGTTGTGCGGTCTTGTCGGTCATCTTGTAACTCCTTGGGCGTGCATGGTTTGCACGCTATTGGGCGGGTTGTAGCGGCCAGAGGGCCGCTGTCCGGATGAGTTAGCCGGCAACCTTCAGGGCATCGGCATTGACCCCGCGAACGCCGCGGATATTGCGCGCGGTTTCGACGGCCAGTTGCTTCTGCGCACTGCTCGATACGCTGCCGCCGAGGCTGACCTGGCCATCCTTGGTGGTAACCGAGATGTCCAGGCCGTCCAGGTTGCGGTTGTAGATAAAGCTCGACTTCACCTTGCTGGTGATCCAGACGTCGCTGATGGCCTGACTGGCATCATCGGCGGCGTTCTGCGTCTTGGCCGCGGCAGTGGCGTCGCCGCTGACGCGGATCTGGTTATCGACCTTGCGCACGCCATCGGTGTTGCTCGCCAGGCTGCCGGCCAGGTCCTTGGCGGCCTGGCTCTGGGCATCACCGCTAAGGGTGAGGTTGCCGTTGTCGGCCTGCACCTTGATATCCAGGCCCTCGGTATTGCTGTTCCACAGCAGCTTGGATTTCACTGTGGCCACCGTGGTGGCGTCGTCGAAACGCTGCGCCATGGTCGGCTTGCTGCTGACCTGGCTTTCCACGTTGGGGTCGACCTTGAGCTGGTTATCGACCTTGGTCACGCCTTCGATGCCCAGGGCCAGTTGCTCGGCCAGGTCGCGCTCGACGGCGGTTTCGACATTGCCGGTGAGCTTGGCGCTGCCGTTTTCCACGTCCACGTCGATGGTGAAGGGATTGAGGTGGCGATTAAGGGCGAAGGTGGTCCAGATCGAACCTTCCTGGCGAGCCTCGTTTAGCTGACGGCTGGTATCGCCCTCGGCGGCGAAGGCACTGAAGGGCACCAGACCGATCAGGCCGGCGGTTGCGGTGGCCAGGGCCAGAGTTTTCAATTTATGCATGGCAGTTGCTCCAATGAGTAGCGATCAATCAGCCGCTTATTGCAGCCGTTACCCATACTTCGCAAGCCCCGTGCCAGCCATTGCAACGAAATATATCCTTTACTTTCAATCACTTATATCTTCATAAAAATAGCACCTGCATGCAGCTTGCATGATCGCCCAGGCAGCGCCGTGCAACTTGCACGACTTCCCGCGGACTAAACCTTTGCACTCGGTTTATGGAGAAGGACATGCACGCAACGGCGATGGAACAGAACAACGGGCGCATTCTGCTGGTCGATGACGAGTCGGCCATTCTGCGAACTTTCCGTTATTGCCTGGAGGACCAGGGCTATCGGGTCAGCACGGCCACCACCGCGGCCCAGGCCCATGCCCTGTTGCTGCGCCAGGTCTTCGACCTGTGTTTTCTCGACCTGCGCCTGGGCGCGGACGATGGCCTCGAAGTGCTGGCGCAGATGCGCCTGCAGGCCCCCTGGATGCGGGTGGTGATCGTCACCGCCCATTCGGCGGTGGACAGCGCGGTGGATGCCATCCAGGCCGGTGCCGCCGACTATCTGGTCAAGCCCTGCAGCCCCGAGCAGCTGCGCCTGGCCGCCGCCAAGCAGCTGGAAGCGCGGCAGATGGTCGAGCGCCTGGAAAGCCTGGAAGGCTATGTGCGCAAGCCCGGCACCGACCTCGACTCGCAGAGCCCGGCGCTGATGGCAGTGCTGGAGACCGCCCGGCAGGTGGCCGACACCGATGCCAACATCCTGATTCTCGGCGAGTCCGGCACCGGCAAGGGCGAGCTGGCCCAGGCCATCCACCGCTGGAGCAAGCGCGCGAAGAAGTCCTGCGTGACCATCAATTGCCCATCGCTGAGCGCCGAACTGCTCGAGAGTGAATTGTTCGGCCATAGCCGCGGGGCTTTTACCGGGGCCAGCGAGAGCACCCTGGGGCGGGTCAGCCAGGCCGATGGCGGCAGCCTGTTTCTCGACGAGATCGGCGACTTCCCCTTGATCCTGCAGCCCAAGCTGCTGCGCTTTATCCAGGACAAGGCCTACGAGCGCGTCGGCGACCCGGTGACCCGTCAGGCCGATGTGCGGATACTCGCGGCCACCAACCTCAACCTCGACGAAATGGTGCGCGAGGGGCGCTTTCGCGAAGACCTGCTGTACCGTCTGAACGTCATCACCCTGACCCTGCCACCGCTGCGCGAGCGCCGCGAGGACATCCTCGACCTGGCCGAGCGCTTTCTCGCCCGCTTCGTGGTCGAGTATGCCCGCCCCGCCCGCAACTTCAGCGACGAAGCGCGGGCGGCGCTGCTGGAATACCCCTGGCCGGGCAATATCCGCGAACTGCGCAATGTGATCGAGCGCGCCAGCATTATCTGCACCGAGGCGCTGGTGCAGGTCAGCCATCTGGGGCTGAGCGTGACCCACAGCCAGAGCCAGCCGCAGATCGGCGATCCGTTGAGCCTGGAGACCCTGGAAAAGGCCCATATCAGCGCCATTCTGGCCAATTGCGAGAGCCTCGATCAGGCCGCCAGAACCCTCGGCATCGACGCCTCGACCCTGTACCGCAAGCGCAAGCAGCTGAGCCTGTGACCCTGCGCAATCGCCTGCTGCTGAGCAGCGGCGCGCTGCTGACGGTGGCGCTGGTCGGCCTGTTGCTGGGGATCTTCAGCGTGCTGCAGCTGACCCAGGTGCAAAGCCAGGCGATGCAACGCAACCTGCAGATCATCGATGCCAGCCTGGGCCTGCGTCAGGAACAGGGCAAGCAGGTACTCCTGCTGCTGGCCGAAGACCTCGACCGCGCCGCGCTTGAGGCGTCCGACCAGCGCTTCCGGCAATGGCTGCAGCGCGCCGACGAGAGCGCCATGGATGCCAGCGACCGCCAGGCCATTGCCCAGATCAAGCGCGCCTACGCCCCGTTCGACGAGCTGCTGGCCAAGCCGCTGACCGTGCGCCGCGAGCTGCTCAGCAATGATCAGTTCGGCCAGGCCATGGATGTCCTCAGCGAACGCATCAATGCCGTGCAGCTGCGCTATGTCGCCGCCGTGGAGCAGGCGGAGGCCAGTTCGCGGCAGCGCGCCTGGCTGATCGCCGGGCTACTGGGGCTGATTGGCCTGGCCATGCTGCTGATCGGTTTCGCCAGCGCCCATGGCGTGGCCCAGCGCTTCGGCCAGCCGATCGAGGTGCTCGCGCGCGCCGCCGACCAGATTGGCCAGGGCGACTTTCAGGTCACCCTGCCCGTCACCCCGGTGGCGGAGATGTCCGCCCTGAGCCAGCGCTTCGGCCTGATGGCCGAGGCCCTGCGCGAATTCAAGAACAGCGACATCGAAGCCCTGCAGGCCGAACAGCACCGGCTGCAGGCGGTGCTCGACAGCATCGACGATGGCCTGCTGATCTTCGACTGCCAGGGCCGTATCGAACACTTCAACCCGGTGGCGCGACGGCAGCTGTGCTGGGACGCGCAGTACCTGGGCCGCGAACTCGGCGAGGCGCTGCAGCGTCCCGAGCTGAGCACACAGCTGCAGCAGGTCTTGCAGGGCGAAAGCCTGGATGGCGAGCTGGACGACCTGCAGATCGAAGTCGCCGGCGAAAAGCGCCTGCTGGCCTACAGCCTGTCGGCGGTCAGTCACGCCGAGGGTGGCTTTATGTGCGCGGTGATGGTGCTGCGCGATGTCACCGAACAGCGCATGTTCGAGCGGGTGCGCAGCGAGTTCGTGCTGCGCGCCTCCCACGAACTGCGCACCCCGGTCACCGGCATGCTGATGGCCTTGTCGCTGCTGCAGGAGCGCCTGGATTTCCCGCCGGCCTCGCGCGAAGCGGATCTGCTGAGCACCCTCGACGAGGAAATGCACCGGCTGTTGCGGCTGATCAACGACCTGCTGGACTTCTCGCGCTATCAGAACGGCCTGCAGAGCCTGAAGCTGTCGAGCCAGACTCTGGAGCCCTTGCTGCGCCAGGCGCAGCAGCGCTTTAGCGCCCAGGCCGAAGAACTGGGGGTGGCCATCAGCACCCAGCTGCAGGCCGAGCTACCGCCGCTGGAAATCGACCCGCTGCAGATCGAGCGGGTGCTCGACAACCTGATCGGCAATGCCCTGCGCCACAGCCAGCCGGGCGGCGAAATCCGCCTGCACGCCAGCCCCCAGGGCGCGCGGGTGCTGATCAGCGTGGAGGACAGCGGCGAGGGCATTGCCCATAACCGCCAGGCACGGATCTTCGAGCCCTTCGTCCAGTTCGGCCAGCGCCGCGGCGGGGCCGGTCTGGGCCTGGCCCTGTGCAAGGAAATCGTCCAGCTGCACGGCGGTCATATCGGCGTGCGCTCCCAGGTCGGCCAGGGTGCGCAGTTCTACCTGCTATTGCCGGTCTCGCCCGACTCGGCCGCGGCAAGCCAGTCGCTGCAGGCGTAATGCCTCAAGACTGCATCTGCTGGTTGAGCACCAGCAGCAGGGCGGCGGTTTCGGCATCCGGTTCGCCGTCGTAATTGGCCTGGCGGTATTTCATCTGGAAGGCGGCCAGCACATTGCGCGTGGCCTTATCCAGCTCGCCATGCTCCGCCACCTCATAGCCCTGGCGCGCCAGTTGCGCCTGGAACCAGGCCACGCTGGGCAGGCTGACGCTAAACAGCGCCTGCTGGCGGGCCACCGCGGTGGCGTCCGGCCAGGGCACTAGCCCCGCATCGGCCAACTTCTTCCAGGGGAACAGCGGGCCGGGGTCGACCTTGCGCTGCGGGGCGATATCGCTGTGGCCGATGATGCTGCCAAGGGGCAACTGGTGGCGCTGCACGATGTCCTTGAGCAACGGGATCAGCGCCTCGATCTGCGCCGGGGCATAGGGCTGCCAGTAGCGCCCGTTCGGGCCCTGATAAAAGCCCTGGTTGACCAGTTCGATACCGATCGTGGTGCCGTTGAGCCAGGTGCGTCCCTGCCACTGGCTGACCCCGGCATGCCAGGCGCGGCGGTCCTCGTCGACCAGACGGTAGATGGTCGCGGGGCTGTCGCCGATCAGGTAATGGCTGCTTACCTCGCCCTCGGTCAGCAGTTGCAGCGAGCGCGCCAGGTCGGTGGAGGTGTAATGCAGAACGATGTACTGCACCCGGCTGTTCTGGCCGACGGCGTTGTAGCGGGTGTCGATCCGCGGACCGCTGGCGCAGCCGGCGAGCAGGGCGAGACATAGGGCAAGGCAGACAGATCTCATGGGCTGATATGCAACACGCTTTGCAGGTTGTCCAGCAGCATGTCGACGCTGAGCATGATCAACAGCATGCCCATCAGTCGCTCCACTGCGGTCAGCCCGCGGGGTCCAAGAAAGCGCTGCAGCCACGAGGCCTGCAGCAAGATAAATGCGGTCGCCGCCCAGGCCAGCAGCAGCGCGGCGTAGAGTTCCCAGAGCGGTCCCTCATGGGTGTTGCGCAGGGTCATCAGTACAGCCAGGGCCGAAGGCCCCGCCACCGCCGGAGTGGCCAGCGGCACCAGCATGGGTTCGCCATCCGGCACATCGCCGAGCACGCCCTGCGGGCCGGGAAAGATCAGGCGCATGGCGATCACGAACAGGATGATACCGCCGGCGATCGCGGTTGCCTCCCTCGACAGGCCAAGGGCACTCAGCACTTTGTCACCAAAGGTAAGAAACAGCAGAAGCAGGGCCAGGGCGAACAGCAATTCGCGCGCGGCAATCCACAGGCGGCGCTTGGCCGGCACGTTCTTCAGCGCGGCGATAAAGATGGCGATATTGCCGAAGGGATCGGTGACCAGAAAAAGCAGTACGGCGATGCCGAAAATATCCATGGTGGAACTCCTCAACAGGTTGTCGCAGTCTAGTGCCTGCGTACCTGTCAGGGGATAAAACGCCTTTGACGCGGCAGATTGATAACGCCGGTCCACTGGCCAGGCGGGAATGCACCGGCCCTGCTAGAATAAAACTCTACATGGACCATGGTTCTGTATAGCTATTGTATGGATTTGGAGGCCCGCCCCATGCGCGCGCTGTTGTGGTTCAAGAAGGATCTTCGCCTCGACGATCATCCGGCGCTGCAAGCCGGACTGAGCGCAGAATGCCTGCTGCCCGTCTATGTGCTGGAGCCGCGACAATTGCAGGCCAACGCCTTCGGCATGCGCCGCATGGGCGTGCACCGCGCACGCTTCCTGCTGGAAAGCCTGGCGGCCCTGGATGGCGAATTGCGCCAGCGTGGCTCGCAGCTGCTGGTACTCGAAGGCGAGCCCGAGCAGCTGATCCCGCAGCTGGTGAGCAGCCTTGGCCTGCAGCAGGTATTGACCCTGGAGGAGATCGCGCCTGATGAGCAGGCCCAGGTTGCCCGGGTGGCCGACCGCCTCGGCGAGGTGCCGCTGTTGCAGGCCCCGGCCAATAACCTGCTGCGTCGGGAAGAATTGCCCTGCGACCTGGAGCAGTTGCCAACGACGTTCAGCCGTTTCCGCGAGCGGGTCGAAGAACGCCTGCAGGTGTTTCAGCCGCGCCACGCCCCGGACCATCTGCCACCCCTGCCAGATGGCGCGCAGGCCCTGTTGCAGCCCATCCCGAGCCTGTCGCGGCTCGGCCTGGGGGAGCCGCTCAGCGTGCCCGCCAGTGCCTTCCCCTTCGCCGGCGGCGAGCCCGCAGCGCTGGCACGGCTGCGCGACTACCTGTGGAAAAGCCAGGGCGTGCGCCAGTACAAGGAAACCCGTAACGGCCTGATCGGCAGTGAATATTCATCCAAGTTCTCGCCCTGGCTGGCCAATGGCAGCCTCTCCGCCCGCCGGGTAGTGGCCGAATTGCGCCGCCACGAGGCGCAGTTCACCCGCAATGAATCGACCCAGTGGTTATGGGTGGAGATGCTCTGGCGCGACTTCTTCCGCTGGACCCTGGCGCGTCATGGTGCGGCCCTGTTCCAGGCCGCGGGGCTGAAGGGCGGCGAGGCTGCACCGCGGCCGCTCGACCGGCGCTTTCAGGCCTGGTGCCAGGGCTGTACCGGCATGCCGCTGGTGGACGCCAACATGCGCGAACTGGCGGCCACCGGCTTTATCTCCAACCGCGGCCGTCAGGTGGTCGCCAGCTACCTGATCCATGATCTGCAGCAGGATTGGCGCTACGGCGCGGCCTGGTTCGAGGAACACCTGATCGACTACGACCCGGCCAGCAACTGGGGCAACTGGGCCTACCTGGCCGGGGTCGGCAACGACTCGCGGCAACAGCGGGTGTTCAATGCTCTGCGTCAGGCCCGGCAATACGACCCCGAAGCGCATTACGTCAGCCTCTGGCTACCGGAGTTGCGTGATCTACCGCCGGCCTTGCGGCATACGCCGTTCCTGCTGGCCGACGGACAGTTGCGCAGCCTGGGCTACCCGCAGCTGACGCGTATCCCGGAGAGCTGGAAGCCCTATCTGAACCATGTCGCCTGACACTGTTACTGCGGCGGCACGGGCGCGCCCTCAGCCCAGTTCGATTCTGTTGCGCCCGCCACTCTTGGCGCGATAGAGGGCCTGGTCGGCGCGCTCGAACACCTTGTCGCTGCTGTCCGCGTCATGGTTGAAGGCACTGAGCCCGGCCGACAGGGTGATCACCACCCGCTCGCCACGGAAGTGGAAGGGGCACTGTTCGACCCCGTCGAGCAGGGTCTGCAGCAGTTGCCGACCGCCGTCCAGCGGGGTGCTGGGAATCAGCAGGACGAATTCCTCGCCGCCGAAACGGGCAATAAAATCGGTCTTGCGCATGCGCTTGGACAGTTCGCCAGCGATGATTTTCAGCACCTTGTCGCCGGCCAGGTGGCCATAACTGTCGTTGATGCGCTTGAAGTGATCGATATCCAGCACCGCCAGCAGCAGTTCGCCGCCATAGCGCTTCCAGCGCGCCATCTCCAGCTCCAGGCGTTCGCTCCAGCCGGCACGGTTGGCCAGGCCGGTCAGGGGGTCGATCAGGGCTTTCTGCCGCTGCTCCTCCAGATGGTCGCGGAAGTTCTGCGCCTCCTGCTCCATCTCGCTGACCTTCTGCCCCAGCGCCTGCAGCCGCTGGGCCACTTCTTCCTCGCGGCCGTCGCGATGGCGCTGGTGTTCGGTGACAGTCTGCAGCAGGCCATCCAGACGCGTCTCCAGGGACTGCTTGAGGCTTGGCAGGTCGGCCGCTTCCTGCACGCTGGCCTGCAGGTTGTTGACCTGCTCGCGCAACTCCAGGTTGAAACTGCGGGCGATATGCACCGACTCGCTATAGCCCTCGTGGGCTTCGCTGAGCGTGCCGAGAAACGAGGCCAGGCGTTCATTGAGCTGTTTCAGGTAGCTGGCGAACTCGCGCTGACCGCTGTCGGTGACCGCCAGCACCAGCACGGCCAGGTCATCCAGCACCGCCACCAGCTCGTACCAGTTCAGGCCGCCACGCACCCGTTGGCGCAGGGCATCGCCCTGGGGGCGGTGATTGGACGGCAGCTCCAGTTCGTCGAGCAGGCCCAGCAGGCTCTCGCCGATATGCGGGGCCACGGCGCTATAGCCGGGCTCGGGAAGCTCCGGCAGGGCATAGGCTGGGTCATCCGCCCCCTCGGTTGACGCAGTCGTTTCAGCTGGCAGTGCGGCGCGCGGCACGGCTGCGGCCGCAGGCTCTGGCTCTGGCTCTGGCTCTGGCTCAGCGCCTACCGGGGCAGCTGCTGGCGCAGACAGTTCGCGGCCCGGGCGTACGGGAGCCTCAACAGGCGGTTGCGGGGTTTCAGGTTGGCCAACGACAGCGGGGCCGAGTGCTGCTGGCTGCACCATATCGGCCGGGGCCGGCTCGCTGCTCGCAGGACTGCCGGGCGCTGCCTCCTTGCCACCAAACAGGCGCTGGAGAAACCCTGGACGCTGCGCACCGGGCTCAGCCTCAAGCACTGCCAGGGTTTGCTGTTGCAGGCTACCTAATTCACTCAGCAGCGCGGGCAGTTCGCGCGGCTGGCTGGCCCGTTCCTCGATGCGCTTGGCAAACTGCTTGAGCGCTTTGCGCACCTCCCGCGGGGGGTCCAGCGCCAGCAGCTGGGAAGTCAGGTTGGTGACCCCGGAGATATTCTGCGCGACGCGCTCCTGGCGGCGCTTTTCCGAATCCAGTACAGCTTTTTCCAGGCGCGGAATCAGGGCTCCCAGGCCGCTGTCGATATCGTCGCGGCGCAGGATGTCGCGCAGTTCCTGCATGCATTGGTCGACGGCCTTGTCACTGCCTTCGGCGGCCAGGGAGCTGCGTACCAGGCCACGCCTGAGCAGGTCGAGCCGGGCTTCCCAGCGGCGTTCCAGTTGTTCCTGTTGCTCCAGGCTCTGCAGATATTTGCTTTTCCAGCGCTGGGCATCGTCGGTCATGGTTGCGATTCGCTATTAGGGCTCTATCAGCATAGGCGTTGGCGGGCTGCAGAGTGAGCTGGGCAAGCGAATCTGCATGGCCACGGGCAGGTGATCGGAGATCGCGTGTGACAGTACTTCACAGCGCTCCAGTTGCAAGCCCGAGCTGAGCAGGATGTGATCGAGACAGCGTTGCGGTTGCCAGCTGGGGAAGGTGGCTTCGATCTGCGGTGCCAGCAGGCCGAGGTCGCGCAGCGGTGAATGCTCCAGCAGGTCGTTGGCGTGAGTATTCATATCGCCCATCAGCACCTGATGCCGGTAGTCGCCGATCAGTTCACGGATATAGGCCAGCTGACGGGTACGGGTGCGCGCCCCCAGGGCCAGGTGCATCATTACCACCACAATGGCCTCGGCCCCTTCGCCCAGGCGCACCAGAATCGCGCCCCGACCGGCCGGTCCGGGCAGTGGGTGATCTTCCAGCAGGGTCGGGCGCAGGCGACTGAGGACGCCATTGCTGTGCTGGGCAAAACGCCCGAGGTTGCGGTTGAGCTGCTGGTACCAGTAGGGGAAGGCCCCCAGATGGGCCAGGTGTTCGACCTGATTGACATAGCCGGAGCGCAGGCTGCCGCCATCGACCTCCTGCAGGGCCACAAGGTCGAAATCGCCGAGCATGCTGCCAATCCGTTGCAGGTTGCTGGCGCGCCCCGCATGGGGCAGCAGATGCTGCCAGCTGCGGGTCAGGTAGTGGTGATAGCGCTGAGTGCTGATGCCGACCTGGATATTGAAGCTGAGCAGGCGCAGGCAACCGTCACTGGGCCAGTCGCCGGCTGGCGCACAAGCCGCGTTGATCTGTGGGTCGCACAGACCAACGGTGCGGCGGGCGGGGCGGCGGCGCAGCATCGGCGCGGCGGCCGCTTACTGGGTCGCTCGCTCTTTGCCGATCAGGTGGTCGGCCACCTGCAATACCTTCTGCGGGCCACCGGCGCTGCCGATGTCGAAGCGGTATTTGCCGTTGACCACCATCACCGGCACGCCGCTGATCTGGTAGGCCATGGCCAGTTTCTTGGCCTTTTCCAGCTGACTTTTCACCCCGAAGGAGTTGTAGGTCTTGAGGAAGGCGTCCTTGTCGATACCCTCGCTGGCGAGAAAATCGGCCATCTCTTCCGGGGTCGCCAGCTTCTTGCCCTGCTTGTGGATGCCATCGAATACGGCGGCGTGCACCTTGGGCTCGGCCTTCATCGCTTCGAGGGTGATAAACAGCTGGCCGTGGACGTTCCACATGCCGCCGAACAGGGCCGGGATGCGCACGAAATTGACGTCATCCGGCAGCTGCTCGACCCAGGGGTTGAGGGTCGATTCGAACTGGTAGCAATGGCCACAGCCATACCAGAACAGCTCGACCACTTCGATCTTGCCCGGCTTGGCAATCTGTACCGGATTGTTCAGCTCGACATACTGCTTGCCGGCTTCGAATTCGGCATGAGCCGTCGCGCCGAACAGGCTGGCCGCCATCAGGGTGGCACTGAGAATCAGGTTACGCATGCGTTACTCCTTGGTTATAAACGGTGCGCAGTGACGAACCATGGTTCGACCAGCGGGGTACAGGCGGGTTCAATCTATTGTAGCGATGCGTGCAACGAAAATGGGTGGCCTAAGCCACCCATTTTCTACTACAGGATTTTGCCTGCTGACGCGATCAGTGCAGGCCCTGCACGAAGCTGGAAACCGCCTCGATATCCTTGTTGCTCAGCTTGGCCGCGATGGCGCGCATGATCATGCTGTCGCCATCGTTGGTGCGGTTGCCTTCGCGGAAGTCGGTCAGTTGCTTGGCCAGGTAGGTGGCGTGCTGGCCACCCAGTTTCGGGTAACCGGCGGCCACCAGGCCAGCACCATCCGGCGAATGACAGCCGATACAGGCCGGCATGCCTTCGGCCAGCTTGCCGCCGCGGAACAGGGCTTCACCGCGCTCGATCAACTTCGGATCGGCTGCGCCGACGCTCATCTGCTGGCTGGCGTAGTAGGCGGAAATGTCCGCCATATCCTGCTCACTGAGGTTATCCAGCAAGCCGGTCATCTCGACGATGGGCCGGGCACCGGACTTGATGTCCTTCAACTGCTTGAGCAAGTAACGTTCGCCTTGCCCAGCCAGCTTGGGGAAGTTCGGGGCAGCACTGTTGCCATCAGCACTATGGCAGGCACCACATACGACAACCTTGGCCTGGCCGGCTTCGGCGTCGCCTGCGGCGTGGGCCAGGCCGGAGAGGCCCAGGGTCAACAGCAGACTCACGATTACTTTGTTCATCAGCTAATCCAATTTACGGCTAAGAGAAAGAGTTTATAAGCCGGGCTTACTCGGTCATCAACTTGATGACGGCTTGGTAATCCTCGGCCGAGCAGTCCATGCACAGACCGCGTGGCGGCATGGCCCCCAGGCCATTGGTCACACTCAGCACCAATGTATCCATACCTTTGGCCAAACGCGGTTCCCAGGCAGCCTTGTCGCCTTTCAGCGGCGCGGTCGGGATCGCCCCGTTATGGCACACACCGCAAGAGCGAGCGTATACGGCTTCCGGGTCTTGTGCGGCCTGGGCATTGAACGAGAGCATCAGCACACCGGCCACAATCAGCAATTTTTTCATCAGATCAACCTCATCAGGGAGGGGAACGTACCGCGTTCTTTGCGCAGATGATCTAAAGCGTTCCCGTGAACACTTGTCCAGCGGATGGGAGAAAGCGCACACAAAATCTGCGCCATTATATACTGGCGTCATTGAAACTGAAACGACGCAGCTTGCCGCGCTGCATGTTGCAATGCAGCCTGCGCGCTTATGTCGCAAGGGCAGCGCGCCCGCAACGCCCCTATACGCACGCCCTCACGGATACCCAGATGCAAGCCAAGAACCCCATTATCGGTCTGTGCCAACAGGCCAGCTTTCTTATCAGCGCCGCCAAGGTCGACCAGTGCCCGGAAGATTTCGGCCATGAAGTGGCCTTCGCCGGACGCTCCAACGCCGGCAAGTCCAGCGCCCTGAATACCCTGACCCACGCCAGCCTGGCGCGCACCTCGAAGACCCCGGGGCGCACCCAGCTGCTCAACTTCTTCCGCCTCGACGACGAGCGTCGCCTGGTCGACCTGCCCGGTTATGGTTACGCCAAGGTGCCGATCCCGCTCAAGCTGCACTGGCAGAAACACCTGGAAGCCTATCTGGGCAGCCGCGAGAGCCTGCGCGGGCTGATGCTGATGATGGATATCCGTCATCCCCTGACCGAATTCGACATCCTTATGCTGGACTGGGCGACGGCCAGCGAAATGCCCATGCATATCCTTCTGACCAAGGCAGACAAACTGGCCTTCGGTGCCGCCAAGACCGCCCTGCTCAAGGTCCAGCAGGATATTCGCAAGGGCTGGGGCGAGCGGGTCAGCATCCAGCTGTTTTCCGCCCCCAAGCGCATAGGCATCGAAGACGCCCAGGCGGTGCTGGCCGAATGGCTGCAACTGGGCGAGTTCGCCCTGCCGGACGATGAACAAGCCGAAGCATGATTAAGCCCGCCAGGGACGGCGAAGATAAAAAATTGCCGGGAGCAATTTTTAACGCTGCGCAGCAGCGCCCGGCGGGTGGCTGCCATGGATGGCAAGCCAAAAAAAACCCCGAACTTCTTATGGGGGAGGGAAGTTCGGGGTTTAAGTGTCTGAACCGCTAGGGCGGGGGTTCAGATGTCTGCCAACACTTAACACAACAAGGAGCATTGAAGGCTTTATGGGCCATTCGTAGTGTCTGACTGTTGGGTCTGAAGCAAAGTTCAGCCTTTTCTTTGAACCAATTAATTATAAAAACTGATCACTTAATGCGCTTTGGTTTTAAGCATTGCAGGGCCTGGCCTGCGCCCCGCAGCATCGACCACTGCGCCGATCAGTGGGCCTCGTCCCAGTTGTTGCCAACCCCCACTTCCACCAGCAGCGGCACATCCAGCTCGGCGGCCGCGCTCATCAGTGCCTTGATCCGCTCGCTGACCTGCTCGAGCAGATCCTCGCGCACCTCCAGCACCAGTTCGTCGTGAACCTGCAGGATCACCTTGGCGTCCAGGGCCGATTCGCGCAGCCAGTTGTCCACCGTGACCATGGCGCGCTTGATGATGTCCGCCGCCGTGCCTTGCATCGGCGCGTTGATCGCGGTGCGCTCGGCCGCCTTGCGCAGCCCCTGGTTCTTGGCATGGATATCCGGCAGGTACAGGCGGCGGCCGAACAGGGTTTCCACATAGCCCTGCGCGGACGCCTGCTCGCGGGTGCGCTCCATATAGGCCAGCACGCCGGGATAACGGTGGAAATACACGTCGATATAGGCCTGCGCCTGCTTGCGGTCGCAACCGATCTGCTTGGCCAGGCCGAAGGCGCTCATGCCGTAGATCAGACCGAAGTTGATCGCCTTGGCGCTGCGGCGCTGATCGCCGGTGACTTCATCCAGCGGCACGCCGAATACCTCGGCAGCGGTGGCCTTGTGCACATCACGGCCATGGCGGAAGGCATCGAGCAGGCTCTCGTCCTTGGCCAGGTGCGCCATGATGCGCAGCTCGATCTGCGAATAGTCCGCCGCCAGCAGCTTGTAACCCTTGGGTGCGACGAAGGCCTGGCGAATCCGCCGCCCTTCGGCCGTTCTGATCGGGATGTTCTGCAGGTTCGGGTCGGTGGACGACAGGCGCCCGGTGGCCGCCACCGCCTGGTGGTAGCTGGTGTGGATGCGCCCGGTGCGCGGGTTGATCTGCTCCGGCAAACGGTCGGTGTAGGTGCTTTTCAGCTTGCTCAAGGTACGGTACTGCATCAGCACCTTGGGCAATTCGAAGTCCTGCTCGGCCAGTTCGGCCAGCACCGCTTCGGCAGTCGACGCCTGGCCTTTGGCGGTCTTGCTGATCACCGGCAGACCGAGTTTCTCGTAAAGAATCACCCCGAGCTGCTTGGGCGAGGCCAGGTTGAACTCCTCGCCGGCAATCTCGAAGGCCTGACGCTCCAGAGCCACCAGTTTTTCGCCCAGCTCGTTGCTTTGCAGGCCGAGCAGGTTTGCATCCACCAACGCGCCCTGGCGCTCGATGCGCGCCAGCACCGGCACCAGCGGCATTTCGATTTCCTGCAGCACCTTGGCCAGGCTCGGTTCGGCCGAGAGCTTGGCCCACAGGTGCTGGTGCAGACGCAGGGTCACGTCGGCATCCTCAGCGGCATAGGGCGCGGCCTGGGCCAAATCGATCTGGTCGAAGGTCAGCTGCTTGGCCCCTTTGCCGGCGATGTCCTCGAAACGGATATTGCTGTGATCCAGGTACTTGAGCGCCAGGCTGTCCATATCGTGACGGGTGGCGGTGGAATCCAGCACGTAGGATTCGAGCATGGTGTCGAAGGCCACGCCCTGCACCGCGATGGGTGTCGAGGCATTGGCGAGAATATTGATGTCGTACTTGGCGTGCTGACCGACCTTGGCCTTGTTCGGATCTTCCAGAATCGGCTTGAGCGCCTTGAGCACCGCATCGCGATCGAGCTGAGTCGGCACGCCCATATAGGAGTGGGCGACCGGGATATAGGCCGCCTCGCCGGCCTGGACCGCAAAGGACAGGCCGACCAACTGGGCCTTTTGCGCATCCAGGCCGGTGGTCTCGGTGTCGAAGGCGATCAGTTCGGCGCTGCGCAGCTTCTCCAGCCAGACGTCGAACTGCGCCTGTTCGAGGATGCACTGGTAATCGCCCAGGGGCGGCGCAGCGGGCGCAACAGCGGCGACTTCGTCGGCGGCCGGCACGGCTGCAGCGACCTCGGGTGCGGCACTGGCGCTGGACGTCAGGGCGAACAGATCGTCGGCAGCCGGCAGAGCCTGCGGCTTAACCGCAGCGGCCGGGTTGCTGCGCAGCAGCTCTTCGCGCCAGCTCTTGAATTCCAGTTCGGCATACAGCTCCACCAGCGCCGGCACATCCATCTCGCCCGGATGCAGCGCATCGATCTGGATATTCAACGGTACATCGAGCTTGATGGTGGCCAACTCGTAGGACAGGTAGGCCATATCGCGGTGTTCTTCGAGCTTGGCCGGCAGGGTCTTGGCCCCGCGGATCGGCAGCGCCGGCACCTTGTCGAGGTTGGCGTAGAGCACATCGAGTCCGCCGCCGACACCGACCAGCAGGCCCAGGGCGGTCTTTTCGCCCACGCCCGGCACGCCGGGAATGTTGTCGACCTTGTCGCCCATCAGCGCCAGGTAGTCGATGATCAGCTCGGGACCGACCCCGAATTTCGCTTTCACGCCATCGATGTCGTAGACGCTACCGGTCATGGTGTTGACCAGGGTAACGTGCGGGCAAACCAGCTGGGCCATGTCCTTGTCGCCGGTGGAGATCAGCACGTCGCGGCCCTCGCCAGCGCACTGGCGGGCCAGGGTGCCGATGACGTCGTCGGCCTCCACGCCTTCGACGCACAGCAGCGGATAACCCAGAGCCTTGACGCTGGCGTGCAGCGGCTCGATCTGCACCCGTAATTCGTCCGGCATGGACGGGCGATTGGCCTTGTACTCGGCGAACAGCGCGTCGCGGAAGGTGCCGCCCTTGGCGTCGAACACCACTGCGAAGGGGCTGTCCGGGTACTGCTTGCGCAGGCTCTTGAGCATATTCAGCACGCCCTTGACTGCACCGGTGGGCAGGCCCTTGGAAGTGGTCAGCGGCGGCAGGGCATGGAAGGCGCGGTACAGGTAAGAAGAACCGTCAACCAGAACGAGAGGGGCTTGGCTCATGAGCAGGATCAACCTTTTCGGCGGGGGCGGCGGTAATAGGCCGTTGAAAAACGTAAGCGAGGCCGGCAAGACCAGGCAAAAACAGGCGAGGAAGCGGAGTTTACGTGCTGTAAATGAGCATTCCGAGCCTGTTTTTAACGCAGGATTGCCAACGCAGGTAGTTTTTCAACAGCCTGTTAGAATGGCCGCACCATTGAAATCAAAAGGACAAGGTTATCATGCGCGCACTCAATCGCCTGTTGCTGGCCAGCCTGCTGGCATTCACCACCCTGGCCGCTCACGCCGAAGACCCGGTCTCCGCCGATCCAGACGTGACCATCCGCCAGGATGGCGACAAGACCATTCATGAATACCGGGTCAACGGCTTTCTCTACGCGGTCAAGGTCATCCCCAAAGGCAGCAAGCCGTACTTCCTGGTACGCGCCGACGGCAGCGATGGCAACTTCGTCCGTTCGGACAGTCCGGATATGTTGATTCCGGCCTGGGAAATTTTCAGCTGGTAAGAAGGCAGTTCTGCAATGTCGGTGTTTACCCCGCTTGAGCGCCATGAGCTTGAGGACTTTCTTGCCCCCTATGGCCTGGGTCGTTTGCGCGATTTCCAGGGCATAGCCGCGGGCAGCGAGAACAGTAACTTCTTCGTCAGCCTGGAGTGTGGCGAGTTTGTTCTGACCCTGATCGAACGCGGCCCCAGCAGCGATCTGCCGTTCTTTATCGAACTGCTCGACGTGCTGCATGACGCCGGCCTGCCCGTGCCCTACGCCCTGCGCACCGACAGCGGCGAGGCCCTGCGCAGCCTGGCGGAAAAGCCGGCACTGCTGCAGCCACGCCTGGCCGGCCAGCATGTGCACGAGGCCAACCCGCATCACTGTCAGGAAGTGGGCAGCCTGCTGGCGCGCATTCACCTGGCCACCCGCGGCCAGGTGCTGGAGCGCCAGAGCGACCGAGGCCTGGACTGGATGCTGGCCGAGGGGCCGAGCCTGGCCCTGCAGTTGCCGGACAACCAGCTGCCGCTGCTGCGTGATGCCCTGGCGGAAATCCATGCGCTCAAGCCGCGGATTCTGGCTCTGCCACGGGCCAACCTGCATGCCGACCTGTTTCGCGACAACGTGCTGTTCGACGGCAACCACCTGAGCGGGGTGATCGACTTCTATAACGCCTGCTCGGGGCCGATGCTCTACGACCTGGCGATTACTTTGAACGATTGGTGCTCTTTTGAAGACGGCAGCCTCGACAGCAAACGCGCACAGGCGCTACTGGGAGCCTATGCCGGTTTGCGGCCATTTACTGCGGCAGAAGCCGAGCTGTGGCCCGCCATGCTGCGTATCGCCTGCGTGCGCTTCTGGCTATCGCGCCTGATCGCCGCACAATCCTTCGCCGGTCAGCAGGTGCTGATCCACGATCCGGACGAGTTCCAACGGCGTCTGGCCGAGCGCCAGCAGGTGGAGCTGGCGCTGCCGTTCGCCTTCTAGGAAGTGGCGCTGGTTACAGCGCCTCCAGACAGCCCGCCAGCTCATTCGCCAGGTTTTCCAGCAAAGCCTCATAGCCGTTGGCATCCACGGGCAATGCGCCACCCATGGCGTCCAGTTCGGCCAGGGTGACCGGCAGACCGGCGCTCAGGGTTTGCGCCAGACGGGGGCGAAATGGCGGCTCACTGAACACGCAGGTCGGCCCGGTTTGTTGCAGGCGTTTACGCATGGCGGCGACGTGCTGGGCACCTGGCTGCACTTCACCGAGTACGCTGAACACCCCGGCGTGCTTGAGGCCATAGGCAGCCTCGAAGTAGTCATAGGCTTCGTGGAAGACGAAGTAAGGCTTGCCGGCCAAGCCGTTCAGACGCGTTTTCAACCGTTGATCCAGTGCATCCAGGCGCTTGCCGAACGCCTCGGCATTGGCCTGGTAACGCGCGGCGTTGGCGGGGTCAGCCAGCGCCAGGTCGGCGGCGATCTTGCCGGCGATCACCCGGGCATTGGCCGGCTGCAACCAGAGGTGAGCATCCAGGCTGCCGGGGCGGTGGGCGTGGTCATGCTGGTCGGCGTCTGCGTGATCTGCGTGATCTGCGTGATCTGCGTGATCTGCGTGATCTGCGTGATCTGCGTGATCATCCTGATGCTCGGCATGTTGTCCTTGGCTATCGCCAAAATGGCGCAAGGACATACCCGGCACATCCTGCACGGCCACGCTCGGCTTGTCGCGACCGGCCAGTACCCGCGGCAGGAAGCTTTCCAGATCCGGACCGATCCAGTACAGCAGGTCGGCATCGCGCACGCTGCGCACATCGGAGGGGCGCAGCGCGTAGTGGTGCGGCGAAGCGCCCGGCGGCAGCAGTACATCGGGCTGGCCGACGCCATCCTGCACGGCAGCGGCAATCAGCTGCAGCGGCTTGATGCTGGTCAGCACCCGCACATCGGCTTGAACCGCGAAACTCAGAGGAAAAGTGATCAACAACAGGCCTAAAGCCGGAAAAAGACGCGACACGGGGAGCACTCAAACAGGAAGGAACGGGTAATATAATAACGTCTCTTACCTTATTCGTCGTTGCCCATGACCCAAGCGCCCCTGGCTTCACGCCCACACGACCATTCCCACTGCGTCAGCCATGCCCTGGCCGAGGCGGAAAGCATCTGCACGCGCCAGGGTTTGCGCCTGACAGCTCTGCGTAAACGCGTGCTGGAGCTGGTCTGGGCCAGCCACAAGCCGCTGGGAGCCTATGACATACTCGGCGTATTGAGCGATGAAGACGGCCGCCGCGCCGCGCCGCCGACCGTCTACCGCGCCCTGGATTTCCTTCTGGAAAACGGCCTGGTGCACCGAATTTCCTCGCTCAACGCCTTTGTCGGCTGCAGCCACCCGGAACATGCGCACCAGGGCCAGTTCCTGATCTGCCGCAGCTGCCATGCCGCCATCGAACTGGAGCAGGCGACGATCAGCGAAGCGATCATCAGCAGTGCGGCCGGCGTCGGTTTCGCCGTCGAAAGCCAGACCGTGGAAGTGGTTGGTCTGTGTGCCGGTTGCCGGGAGTCACTATGAGCGATGCGTTGATCCGTCTCGCCGGTATTGGCGTGACCTTCGCCGGGCAGAAGGTGTTGCAGGACGTGCAACTGAGCGTCAAGCCGGGGGAAATCGTCACCCTGATCGGCCCCAACGGGGCCGGCAAGACCACCTTGGTGCGCGCCGTACTCGGCCTGCTCAAGCCCGACAGCGGCAGTGTCTGGCGCAAGCCCAGGCTGCGCATCGGCTATATGCCGCAGAAACTCCATGTGGATGCCACTCTGCCGCTCTCGGTGCTGCGTTTTCTCCGCCTGGTCCCCAGCGTGAAGCGCGAACAGGCCCTGGCGGCGCTGGCCGAAGTGGGGGCCGAACAGGTGATCGACAGCCCGCTGCAGAGCATCTCCGGCGGCGAACTGCAGCGCGTGCTGCTGGCCCGGGCACTGCTGCGCGAACCCGAGCTGCTGGTGCTCGACGAGCCGGTGCAGGGCGTCGACGTCAGCGGCCAGGCCGAGCTGTACCGGCTGATCACCCAGCTGCGCGACCGCCATGGCTGCGGCGTGCTGATGGTGTCCCACGACCTGCACCTGGTGATGAGCACCACCGATCAGGTGGTCTGCCTCAACCGTCACGTCTGCTGCTCCGGCCACCCCGAGCAGGTCAGCTTCGACCCGGCTTTCGTCGAGCTGTTCGGCCAGGATGCCAAGAGCCTGGCGATCTACACCCACCATCACGACCACGAACACGACCTGCATGGCGCGGTAGTCGGCGAAACGCCCGCCGGCCTGAGCATCAAGGGCCCGGTCAAACCCCATGTCCACGGAGACGACTGCAAGCATGGCTGATTTCCTGCTTAACGCCCTGCTTGCCGGCCTGGCGCTGGCCCTGGTCGCCGGCCCCCTGGGTTCCTTCGTGGTGTGGCGGCGCATGGCCTATTTCGGCGACACCCTGTCCCACGCAGCGCTGCTCGGTGTGGCCCTCGGCCTGATGCTCGACGTCAGCCCGACCCTGGCGGTGACGGTGGGCTGCGTGCTGCTGGCGGTGCTGCTGGTCACCCTGCAAAGCCGCCAACCGCTGGCCTCGGACACATTGCTCGGGATTCTGGCCCACAGCACATTGTCCCTGGGTCTGGTGGTGCTGAGCTTTATGCAGGATGTGCGCATCGATCTGATGGGCTACCTGTTCGGCGATCTGCTCGCCGTCGGTCCCACTGACCTGGCCTGGATCATCGGCGGCAGCGCCCTGGTGCTGGTACTGCTGGCGCTGCTGTGGCGGCCGCTGCTGGCGATCACCGTGCACGAGGAGCTGGCCAAGGTCGAAGGTCTGCCGGTGGCGGCGATTCGCCTAAGTCTGATGCTGCTGATCGCCGTGGTGATCGCCGTGGCCATGAAGATTGTCGGCGTGCTGCTGATCACCTCGCTGCTGATCATCCCCGCCGCCGCCGCCCAACGCCACGCGCGCACTCCGGAGCAGATGGCCTTCGGGGCCAGCCTGCTGGGGATAGTCGCGGTGTGCGGCGGGCTCAGCCTGTCGTGGTTCCAGGACACCCCGGCCGGACCGTCCATCGTGGTGTCCGCCGCCAGCCTGTTTCTACTGAGTTTTGCCCTCCCCCGGCGCACGGCCTGAAAGATTGGTTCTGCCGATTCGGCCGTGTAAACTTGCGCATTTTTTGCACAATGCGAGACGCGCAGTGAGCGAGGCGTTGGTTTTTGGGGTCAGGCGCTCGCCCTGGTTCTCGTCCAGGCCGGCTGGCCAGACAGCCCCGGACAGACGCGAAACTAATGCAATTTAGCTATAACCATAGGTCTACAAAGATTTTTGCGGCCTAAACAGCGCCGGGTAGACTACGCAGCCTCTGCGCCTACCCGGCCGTTCAAGCAAACCCAAAAGGTTTAACCCGTGATCAACTTCCATCAGGTGCACAAGGCGTATCGCGTCAGTGGCCAGGATATTCCCGCCCTGCGGCCCACCGATCTGCAGATCGGCCGCGGCGAAGTGTTCGGCATCATCGGCCACTCCGGTGCCGGCAAGAGCACCCTGCTGCGCCTGATCAACCGCCTGGAAACGCCTTCCGGCGGGCGTATCGAAATCGACGGCGAAGAGGTCACCGCCCTCGACTCCAGCGGCCTGCGCCGTTTCCGCCAGCGGGTCGGGATGATCTTCCAGCACTTCAACCTGCTCTCGTCCAAGACCGTCGCCGACAACGTCGCCCTGCCGCTGAAACTGGCCGGCGAACTGTCGCGCAGTGCCATCAACGCCCGCGTCAGCGAGTTGCTGGCCCGGGTCGGCCTGCAGGACCACGCCAATAAATACCCTGCACAGCTCTCCGGCGGGCAAAAACAGCGGGTCGGCATTGCCCGCGCCCTGGCCACCGAACCGAAGATCCTGCTGTGCGACGAGGCCACCAGCGCCCTCGACCCGCAGACCACCGCGTCTGTGCTGCAACTGCTGGCCGAGATCAACCGCGAGCTGGGCCTGACCATCGTGCTGATCACCCACGAGATGGACGTGATCCGCCGGGTCTGCGACCGCGTGGCGGTGATGGATGCCGGCAGCATTGTCGAGCTGGGGCCGGTGGCTCAGGTCTTTCTGCACCCGCAACACGCCACCACCAAACGCTTCGTCCAGGAAGCCGAACAGGTCGACGAAAACGAGCAACGCGACGATTTCGCCCATGTGCAGGGCCGCATCCTGCGCCTGACCTTCCAGGGCGAGGCCACCTATGCGCCGCTGCTGGGCAGCGTGGCGCGGGAAACCGGGGTGGATTACAGCATCCTCGCCGGGCGTATCGACCGCATCAAGGACACCCCCTACGGCCAGCTGACCCTGGCCCTGACCGGCGGCGACCTCGACGCCGCCCAGGCGCGTTTTGCCGCCGCCGACGTACACCTGGAGGTGTTGCGCTGATGGACGCCCTACTGACCCGCCTGCTGCCGAACGTCGACTGGGCGGAAATCGGCTACGCCAGCCTGGACACCCTGAGCATGCTCGGCGGCTCGCTGCTGTTCACCGTGATTCTCGGCCTGCCCCTGGGCGTGCTGCTGTTCCTTACCGGACCGCGGCAGATGTTCGAACAGAAGGCGCTGTACGGCGGCTTGTCGCTGCTGGTGAATATTCTGCGTTCGGTACCCTTCGTGATCCTGCTGATCCTGATGATCCCCTTCACCGTGCTGGTCACCGGCACCTCGCTGGGGGTCGCGGGGGCCATTCCGCCACTGGTGGTGGGGGCCACGCCATTCTTTGCGCGACTGGTGGAAACCGCCCTGCGTGAAGTTGACCGCGGCATTATCGAAGCGACCCAGGCCATGGGTGCGAGCACCCGGCAGATCGTGTTCAACGCCCTGCTGCCCGAGGCGCTGCCGGGCATCTTTGCCGCCGTGACGGTAACCGCCATCACCCTGGTGTCCTACACCGCCATGAGCGGCCTGATCGGCGGCGGCGGTCTGGGCGACCTGGCGGTGCGTTACGGTTATCAGCGTTACCAGCCGGACGTGATGGCGGTAACGGTGATCCTGCTGCTGGTGCTGGTGCAGATCCTGCAAAGCGTCGGCGATCGGCTGGTCGTACATTTCTCCCGCAAATAGATTTTTTGACGTGGTGCGGCTACCGACCGCCCAAACCCTATTCAACAAGGAGCTTTATGATGAAAAAACTGATCGCTGCAGTCGCTGCCCTGGCCGCCTTCTCTGCCCAGGCCGAAAGCCTGAGCGTTGCGGCCACTGCCGTACCCCACGCGGAAATCCTCGAATTCGTTAAGCCGGCCCTGGCCGCCGAGGGCGTTGAGCTGAACATCAAGGTCTTCACCGACTACGTGCAGCCCAACGTACAGGTCGCCGAGAAGCGCCTGGACGCCAACTTCTTCCAGCACCAGCCGTACCTGGACGAGTTCAACAAGAGCCGCGGTACCGAGCTGAGCAGCGTTGCCGGCGTGCACGTCGAGCCCTTCGGTGCCTACTCCAGCCAGCACAAGAGCCTGGCCGACCTGCCCCAGGCTGCCAACGTGGTCATCCCCAACGACGCCACCAACGGCGGCCGTGCCCTGCTGCTGCTGCAGAAGGCCGGGGTGATCACCCTCAAGCCGGAAGCGGGCATCCTCGCCACGCCGAAGGACATTGTGGAAAACCCCAAAGCCATCAAGGTGCGTGAGCTGGAAGCGGCCACCCTGCCGCGCGTGCTGACCCAGGTCGACCTGGCGCTGATCAACACCAACTACGCCCTGGAAGCCAAGCTCAACCCGACCCAGGATGCCCTGGTGATCGAAGGCAGCGACTCGCCATACGTCAACATCCTGGTCGCGCGCCCGGACAACAAGGACAGCGCCGCCATGCAGAAGCTGGCCAAGGCCCTGAACAGCGCCGAGGTAAAAGCCTTTATCGCCGAGAAGTATCAGGGTGCCGTGGTACCGGCGTTCTAAGCCGAACACCCGCGTTACGCTGCAGAGAGCCCGCCCCGTGCGGGCTTTTTGTTGGCTATATGCCCATTACGCGAGGCAAGGAGCACGTGGGGAAACCTGACACTGCATGCAGAAGCCGCAATGGGTAGGGTGCGCCGCGTGTTCAGCCGGGATACATGGGTAACGCCTCTCTGTTGGGCTTCGCTGCGCTCAACGCCAACCTACCCGTGCGTACGCGCACCCGCTGCCAGCAGGCAATCGAGCAGGCACTCCAGAGCCGGCTGGCGCTGGGCGCGGCGCAATATCGCCACCAGCTCGCGATGGAAGGTCAGCTCGCCCAGTTCGATCACCCGTAACTGCGTCGGCCGCTGCAGCCACAGGCCGGCCCGCGGAATCAGCGACACGCCCAGACCGCACTCGACCATACGCACGATGGCTTCCAGCTCGTCCAGCTCCAGCGCTTCCTGCACGCTCAGGCGCTGCTCGCGGAGAAACTGGCTGACCCGCCGGCCGCCAAACGAGCGCCGGTCGTAACGCACAAAGGGCTGCTCGGCGAGGATCTGCAGCGGGTCGTCTGCGCTCACGTCGAGCGGGGTGATCAGCACGAAAGGCTCGCGGGCCAGACTGATCTGCAGTAACTCCTTGGGCAGCTCGAACGGCGGTTTGATCAGCAGCGCCAGATCCAGCTCGCCGGCATCGATCTGGCTCAGCAGGTTCAGCGACACCCCCGGTACCAGCTTCAGCTCGAGCCGCGGGGCGGCCGCGCGAAACGGCGGTAGCGCCTCCGGTAGCAAGCCGGTTTGCACCGTGGCAATCGCACCGACCCTCAGCTCGCCCTGCCACTCAGCCGCCGCGGTGGGCAGGGCCATCTGCCCATAGAGCCCGAGCATCTGCTGCGCCAGAGGCAGCGCATGGCGGCCGGCGGCATTGAGTACCGCCGAGCGCCCACTGCGGTCGAACAGGCGCACGCCCAGGCCCTGCTCCAGCACGCGCATCTGCGCACTCACCGCCGATTGAGTCAGGCCGACCTGCTGACCGGCGGCGGCGAAGGTGCCATGGCGGGCCACCGCCACAAAGGTTTTCAGCTCGCGCAGCATCGACGCCTCGATTGATCAAATTTATTTTTGCTTGCGCGCAAGGATATTCGCTTTTAATCAGTATCGCTGCTGCTGAGAATCGACAGACCCTAGGCTCAAGGAATCACAACATGGCACTCAGCCCCTTTCACCTGGCCATTCCGGTTTATGACCTGGCAGCCTGCTGCACCTTCTATGGCGAGCTGCTGGGCTGTGCCGAGGGTCGTAGCAGCGCGCACTGGGTGGACTTCAACTTCTTCGGCCATCAGCTGGTGATCCATCAGAGCCCGAAGACATCGACGCAGATCGAGGCGCACAGCAACCCGGTCGACGGCCACGACGTACCGGTACCGCATTTCGGAGTGGTGCTGGACTGGGATGACTGGCACGCCCTGGCCGCGCGCCTGCAAGCCGGCGGCACACAGTTCGTCATCGAGCCCTATGTGCGTTTCGCCGGCCAGGTCGGCGAACAGGCCACGCTGTTCTTCCTCGACCCCTGCGGCAACGCCCTGGAGTTCAAGGCGTTCAAGGATATCGGCCAGTTATTCGCCAAGTAGCCAGCTGATGAGCTGTCACCCATCCGATCTACGCAGCGGGCCGTAGGATGGGTGGCAACCCATCAAAATCACTCGCCGACCTGAACAGCGGACGACTCACCACCGGCCCAGTCCCGTGGATAAATGCCCCGTTCGACATAGGCATGGAAGGATGAATGCGGCCAGTCGATAACCCGCTGCACCTGGCCATGTTTGACCGGGTTGTAGTGGATGTAATCGAAGTGCTGCTGCCAGTCCCGCTCATCGCGGATCAGGTGCTCCCAAAAGCGCCGCTGCCAGATACCACGCTCACCCTTTAGCAACTGGCTCGCGCGAACAACGCCGCGCGGTAATTCGCGGGAAAACTTGCCTTTGATACGTCGGATTCGATTGGAGAAGTCATGATCGCCATCGGGCAGGCGCATCAGCAAGTGCAGATGTTCGGGCAGCACCACCCAGGCTTGCAGACTGAAAGGCGCGCGCTGCTGCTCCGCGTGGACGCTCTGCTTGAGTGCCGCGATATGGGAAATCAGCCAGTCCTGACGGCGGTCAGCCAGGGTCAGGGTAAAGAAGTAGCTGCCACCGGGGCGATAGATACGTCGGTATTCGGTCATGCGTTCCCATCCATGGGTCGGCTGATGGGTTATCACCCATCCTACGGTCTTGGTTTTTGTGGACGGGTCGGGCCGCCTAGGTGACAACCCATCAAATCAATTGACCGTGCCGATCAACCCGGGCAACTGCGCCGCCAGTTTGGCGTTGTTGATCGGCGCGCGGATAAAGCCGCGCTGGGTGCCGTCCGGGCCGATGATCACCAGGTTGCCGCTGTGGTCGACGGTGTAGTTTTCCTCGCTGGTGTCGGCCGGGATATAGGGGATGCTGACCGCATTGGCGAGTTTCTGCAGGGTCGCCTCCTCGCCGGTCAGGCCGATAAAGCCGGCATCGAAGTAATCCAGGTACTTTTTCAACTGCTCCGGGGTGTCGCGGTTGGGGTCGACTGTGACCAGTACGATACGCAGGTTGGCGCGGGTTTCCTCCGGCAGCAGGCCTTGCAGCTGACGTAACTGGGCGAGGGTCGCCGGGCAGATATCCGGGCAGAAGGTGTAACCGAAGAACAGCAGACTCCACTGCTCCTTGAGCTGGTCGACTGCCACGGCCTGGCCATTCTGATTGGTCAGGCTCAGCTCCGGCAGGCTGCGGCTCTGGGGCAGCAGGACGATACCGGCGTCGAGCAACACCGTGGGATCGCCCTGGCCTTTACCGCTCAGGACCTTATTGACGGTCAGGCCGAGGACGAGCGCCACAATGGCAACGAGAACAAAAACGGTGATCTGGGTTCGGGTCATGGCACCAACAATTACAGGTTGAGCAGCAGGTAGTGGTCGACCAGCAGGGCGATAAACAACGCAAACAGGTACCAGATACTGTACTTGAAGGTGTTGATCGCGGCGTGCGGTTTGCTGTCACGGTACAGCACCCAGGACCAGTGCAGGAAGCGCGCGCCCAGGCCGATGGCACAGACCAGGTAGAGCAGGCCGCTCATATGGATGGCGTAGGGCAGCAGGGTGACGGCGAACATCACGCAGGTGTAGAGCAGGATATGCACCTTGGTGTAGTGCTCGCCATGGGTCACCGGCAGCATGGGAATATCGGCCTTGGCGTACTCTTCCTTGCGGTGAATGGCCAGGGCCCAGAAGTGCGGCGGGGTCCAGGCGAAGATGATCAGTACCAGCAGCAGGGGCTCGGCGGTCAGCTCACCGGTGACGGCGACCCAGCCAAGCAGCGGCGGCGCGGCACCGGCGAGGCCACCGATCACGATATTCTGCGGCGTGGCGCGCTTGAGGAAGCCGGTGTAAATCACCGCATAGCCGAGCAGCGAGGCCAGGGTCAGCCAGGCCGCCAGCTGGTTGGTAAAGATCAGCAGCAGCGCCATGCCGCTGACGGCCAGCAGCAGGGCGAAGCCCAGGGCGGCGACCGGGGACACCCGGCCGCTGGTGACCGGGCGCTTGTGGGTGCGCGCCATGATCGAGTCGATGCGCCGGTCCACCACATGATTGACCGCCGCAGCCGCACCGGCGCACAGGCCGATACCGAGGTTGCCGAATAGCAGAATCTGCCAGGGCACCCCGGCCCGGGTGGCGAGGAACATGCCGACCAAGGATGTGATCAGCATCAGCACCACCACCTTGGGCTTGGTCAGCTCCAGGTAGTCGCGCCAGGTGGCGTGGGCTTGCTGTTCACGCAATAGAGTAGCCATCGGGTCTCTCCTCGATTGTTCTTGTTATTTGCCTGGCAACGGGGCAAGGCCAGCTTGCGCGACTGTCGCCGGGGATGCCAGCACTACGGCGCTGCGCACCCGGTAATTGATCAGCACCAGGGTCAGCAGCAGGGCCGCGCCACCTAGGTTGTGCGCCACCGCCACCAGCAGCGGCAGGTGAAAGACCACGTTGCTGATGCCCAGGCTGATCTGCAGCCCTAGCGCCAACAGCAACAGGCCGGCCAGGCGTGGCAGGCCGTTGGCCCTGAGTCGCCAGGCCAGCAGCAGCAACACCAGGCTCAGCAGCAGTGCGCCCAGGCGGTGGCTCATATGGATGGCGGTGCGCGCGTCGCTGTCGAGCTGGCCGCCCAGGTAATTGGGGCCGATATGCTGGGTCAGGTGGAAGCCGTTGGCGAAATCCATCGCCGGCCACCACTCGCCGTGGCAGGTCGGCAGGTCGACACAGGCAACCGCCGCGTAGTTGCTGCTGACCCAGCCGCCGAGGGCCACCTGGCCGACCACCAACAGCAGCGCCAGCGCCGCCAGGCTGCGCAGCCGCGCGGACAGAGTGGGCATGACCGGCGCAGTGCCGGATAGGCGCAGGGTCAGCAGGAACAGCAGGCTGAGGGTGGCAAAACCGCCGAGCAGATGGGCGGTGACCACCTGTGGCCAGAGTTTCAGGGTCACGGTCCACATGCCGAAGGCCGCCTGCAGACACACCAGCGCCAGCAGGAACAGCGGCAGCTTCAACGGCTGCCCGGGCTCGCCGCGACGGCGCACAGCCTGTACGGCCAGGCCGAGGATCACCAGGCCCAGGGCCCCGGCGAAATAGCGATGAACCATCTCGTACCAACCCTTGGCCACTTCCACCGGAGCCTCGGGGAAGCGCGCCTCGGCCAGGGCCTGCTTGTGCTCGCTCATGGGCACGCCGAGAAAGCCGTAGCAGCCGGGCCAGTCCGGGCAGCCGAGGCCGGCATGGGTCAGGCGGGTGTAGGCCCCGAGCATGACCACCACGACCGCCAGCAGGGTGGCGAACAGGGCAAAGCGGTAACCAGGTCTAGCCATCGAGGAACTCCTTGTAGCGGCGTTAGCAGGGGTAGACACCAACAACGCGCCGATGGGTTAACCAATCTGCGAAATTTTCAGCAGATGGCGCAGATCGTTGAGAATCTCCTTGCCCTTGCTGGTGGCGTCGTAGCGCAGCACCAGATTGCCGTGGGGGTCGACTATCCAGAGTTGCGCGCCGGAGGCCTCGCCGGCGGTTTTGCCGTAGGCATCGAGCTCCAGCTGGTAGCGCGTCAGCTGCGGGTATTCGCGCTGCAGCTGAGCGTCATAGTCCGCCGTCAAGGGCTGGGCGACGGCCAGGGCATGGCTGGCGCGGGACACATCCCGGTTCAGGCCGATATGGATCTGCCGGGCAAGAAACACCAGCTCCTTGCAGGCGCTGTCGCAGGCTTGCGGCACCGTCACCAGCAACTGCCAGCGGGTTTCCGTGGCGGCAGCGATGCCCAGGTCCGCGCGGCTCTGGCCGTTGCCGATCAGCGCGCCATGGTAGCTGCGGGTTTCCGGCACCCAGAAGCGCCACTGGTACATGGCGCTGGCGAGGATCATCGGGGCGATTACCACGGCGAGGATCAGGATCAACTGCAAGCGCCCGCGACGACGCTGTGCGGGCGTTGCCTCAGGCAGAGTGATGGCTGGGTTCATGGCGAGTCTCCCGCGCGTTATACAAACCAAAATAGATGAACAAGCCGAGCAGGGCCACCGCCAGGGCGAACCATTGCACGGCATAACCAAGGTGTTTGTCCGGGCTCATGGCCACCACCGGCCAGTCGACCTGAAATGAGGCGGGCCCCGGTGCCAGGCGCGCCTCATAGGCCAGCCCGCCGCGGCCCAGCTGCTGCCACAGGGTGTCGGGGCTGACCGCACTGACCAGCCGCGGCCAGTCGCGGCCAGGCTGCTCGGCCTGCAGTTGCCAGGCCTCGCCCGGCGGCACATAGATCCAGGCCTGCAGGCGCAGCGGCGTGTCAGGGGTGGCGAAAGCCGGGGGGATGCGCCGATCCGGCCAGGGCAGCCAGCCGCGGTTGAGCAGTAGCCAGAGGCCGCTGGCCTGGTCATAGAAGGGTTGCAGCACTTCCACCCCGGCCTGGCCGTTACGGGTGCGGTTGTCCAGCAGCAGGCTGTGCCGTGCATCGAAGAAGCCCTGCAGCTGCACCCGCATATAGGCCGGATCGGGATAGCGCTCAAGCTCGCTGAGGCTGACGGCTGCGGCGGCTTGCTGCGCCTGGTGCGCGGCCAGCAGTTCGCGCTTTTCCTCGGCGCGGGCCAGCTGCCAGAAGCCCAGGGCGATCAGCCCGGGCAACAGCAACAAAACCAGAATGCTGGGCAGCAGTCCGGGGCGGAAAGCGCTCATAACGCCCTCCCTGAAGGCCAACCGAAGCTGGCTATACTGCACCTGCACCCCATTTGCTTCCCCCGGAGTTACGCATGCTCAAGGCCGCGATCGTCCTGTTACTACTGGCTACTCTGGTCAGCTTATTCAGTGGCCTGTTCTTTCTGGTCAAGGATGAAGGTCAGACCTCCAAGGTGGTTAACGCACTGACGCTGCGCGTCAGTCTCACGGCCTTGACCGTCGCCCTTATTGCCTGGGGCTTTTACACGGGCCAACTGGTTACCCGGGTTACCTGGTAGCTCTAAGCGCCAAGCCATAAGCACTCTGGCTTACGGCTTAGCGCTTGGGCTTTCGTCAAATCACGTAGACGAACACGAACAGGCCCAGCCATACCACATCGACAAAGTGCCAGTACCAGGCGGCGGCTTCGAAGCCGAAGTGCTGATCGGCGCTGAAGTGCCCACGCATCACCCGCACCAGCATCACCGTCAGCATGATCGCGCCGAAGGTCACGTGGGCCCCGTGGAAGCCGGTGAGCATAAAGAAGGTCGCACCGTAGATACCGGAACCGAGGGTCAGACCCAGCTCGGTGTAGGCATGCACGTATTCCTCGACCTGCAGTACCAGAAAGGCCAGACCGAGGATCACGGTCAGGGCTAGCCAGAGGGTCAGCGGCTTGCGGTGATTCTTGCGCAGCGCATGGTGGGCAAAGGTCAGGGTGAAGCTGGAGGCCACCAGCAGGATGGTATTGACCAGCGGCAGGCCCCAGGCGCTGATCACCCCACTTGGAGCCGGGTACAGCTTGGGGTCCGGAGTATTGAGCAGCGGCCAGGCGTATTCGAAGCCCGGCCAGAGCATGTTGCTCACGCCCTTGTCACCCTCACCGCCGAGCCAGGGCCCGGCCCAGGTGCGCACATAGAACAGCACGCCGAAGAAGGCGGCGAAGAACATCACCTCGGAGAAAATAAACCAGCTCATGCCCCAGCGGAACGAACGATCCATCTGCGGGCTGTACATGCCGGAGCGGCTTTCCTTGATCACGTTGCCGAACCAGCCGAACAGCATATAGGCGAGAAACAGGCTGCCAATAAAGAAGATCAGCGGGCCGTTGGAACCCTCGCGATTGGCCGACAGGTCGTTGAACCAGGTGCCGACCCCGTAGACCGAGATCAGCAGGCCGAGGGTGGCGATGATCGGCCACTTGCTCTGGGCCGGGACATAATAGTTTTCGTGACTCTCGTGACTCGACATTATTGTTCTCCTTATGGAGTCGTCGCTTGGGCCACCGGCGGCTTGCGCGCGGTGATATCGAACAGGGTGTAGGCCAGGGTCAGGTGGCGGACATCGGCCGGCAAGTCTCTATCGACGATAAAGCGCACCGGCATTTCGATGCGCTCGCCCGGCTGCAGAACCTGCTGGGTAAAGCAGAAGCACTCGGTCTTGTGGAAGTAGGCGGCGGCCTTGGAAGGCGCAACGCTGGGGATCGCCTGGGCGGACATCGGCTTGTCGGTGGGGTTGTAGGCCACATAGACCATTTCGGTGCTCTGCCCGGGATGCACCGTCACCTCATCGGCCAGCGGGCGGAACTCCCAGACCATATCGGCCGAGTTGGTGGCGAGAAACTGCACCCGCACCTGACGCGACTCGTCACTGCTCTGCAGCCCGGCCTCATAGGCACCGGCGGTCTTGCCGTTGATGCCGAAGGCCTGACACATCACGTCGTAGATC